>NZ_JBHFLM010000102.1:0-29457 GCF_041928655.1 Pelatocladus sp. BLCC-F211
GGGTTACTCTGCGAGAAGCCGCGCAGGGCGCGTCTACGTTCCTCAAACGCCAGGTGCTACAACTCTTGGGACCCCCGCAACGCACTGGCTCCCCAACCTACGCTAGTTTTAGTTTTTAGCCTTAACTGAACCGTATTGGTTGATAACCAATCGAGGAGAAAATTATATGGAACTTAAAACAGTTGACATGGAAATTCCTGAAGAATGCAATATTATTATTGGTCAAAGTCATTTTATTAAAACCGTAGAAGATTTATATGAAATCATGGTCGAAATCTCACCACAAGTTAAATTTGGGATTGCCTTTTGTGAAGCATCAGGACAGTGTTTAATTAGAGTTGCAGGTAATGACAGAAATCTTGAGCAGATAGTTACTAAAAATAGCCAATTATTAGGTGCAGGTCATAGTTTCGTCATTTTACTGAGCAACGCTTTCCCAATTAACTTTTTAAATGCGATCAAACAATGTTCAGAAGTATGCAACATCTACTGTGCAACAGCAAATCCTGTCCAAGTAGTAATTGCAGAAACGGAGCAAGGAAGGGGTATTCTAGGAGTTATAGACGGATTTTCACCTCAAGGGGTAGAAAGTACTGACGACGTTACCGTCAGAAAAGGGTTTCTGCGTCAAATCGGTTATAAACTTTAAGATTTTTCCTATGAAATTAATTGATTTTGATTTCTTCTATTCTTCATCTTCACAAGTTCCTCAAAAGAAATTGATAGCTTGAAGTTGTAAGCAGAGTTAATAACAGTCTTGATGCTTAGACTCATCCAAAAGTGTAGGTGAAAGATGGGGGTGTTTTTATGGAGGTTATGAATACCACTGTTAAGTATGACCTCGAAGTCATTAGAGAAGAAGCACGTCAACTTATCAAAAAAGGAGTTATCAGTCGTAACCAGCCAATTTACGTTCTCTGTAAATATATTCCTGGTCGTGATTGGGTATGTGCTGAACTAGAACTAGAAAAAAATGAATTTTTACTTCGAGATAAAATAATTGATTTATTAGGTCGTGAAGATTGGAACGAAGATTCATAGCATAATAAAAACTTATGCAGATTATAGATTATAATCTATAATCTGATGTTGTTGGTAAATATATGGGCTATTTCACTCTTCATTCCTAATCTCTTTTTCTTTGATCGATAATTTCGACAGAGTACAAGAAAGCGGATTGATCCGTAGGATCAATCCAAAATCCTGTTCAAGGATGACTGCGTTTAATAGGCTTTAGTTATTAGCCCATAGATACTTGTCAAAAAAGTTAATTTGTTTTAGTTTTGCAAAAGAATGGCAAATAAAAAATTTAAATAATGAGGGGTTTAACCCCTCATAAACCGATCAACAGCAATTTATATTTAAGGCTTTTGAGATAGATATGACAACAAGTAAATCAAATCCTTGATCTACCTATATTTTCAGAGCCAAGAAACTCTATATAGCTCAAGTAAATGGTTATGCTTGAGATTTTAGTAATATATTTTTCTCTTAAATAGAGAGTGGATGGCGCAATTGATACACTGTAATCAATCTCTTATTTTTGGTGTTTCTCTGACTCTGCATGACTTGTGCTAATTCTCATCAATTATTATTGATACAAATAGATCCTTTTTTTTACTTAGTAAAATAATCCTTTACCAAAAATTAAAATACAAACAGTTAACTTTGTATTCATGAATATGGCATAATGTTCTGTTAAGCAACAATAACATCAATTTATAAAGAGAGTACTCTCCTACTTACTTGACTTAGAAAATCTTTTTAGAATCCTAACGAATGGTGAGGGGTCTTAACCTCAGCTATGTTTTGTTTTGCAATGTTTTGAAGTATATTGCAATGTTTTTGTTATGAGAATAAAGTGAATCACCATCGTAGTTCTGAAAATTATATGTCAAGTTGAATTTGAAATACTGGGTGTCATTCACTAAGATAATTGAAAAGTGGTAGCTGTCATTCAGATACAACTACGGTGACTAGTTCTATCTGTCTAAGCTCACTTGCCTTTTTCAAATCAATTTTTTTGTCCAATTTCTGCAAACATAGTGGTAGAAACACAACGTGGATAAGACAAAAATAGACAAATTTGCACAATCAACACAGGAAATGGACAGACGTATAGCTAAACTGTACGAAAATGTTGTCAATACGCCTGTGATGTTAGATGAAATGCCGGAAGCTTTGACCGAACTTAGTTGGGCTTCACAATCAGTACATTTTGCAATTGAGGAACTGTATCAGCAGCATGAGCAGTTAGAAGAAACAAAAAAAACTTTACAAGCAGAATGTCAACGCTATCAGGAATTATTTGAGGAAGCACCAGACGGCTATTTAGTGACTGATGTACAAGGTAAAATCCAATTAGCTAACCATAAGGCTAGCAAGTTACTGAATCTGAAAAAAGAATTTTTGGTTGGGAAGCCAATAATTAATTTCGTTTCCTTAAAACAGAAACATGACTTTCGCAATTTCCTTGCCCAACTAACTCAAAATGGTCGAAATCAAGAATTAGTAGTAGCGTTGCAACAACATGGCAATGAGCTATTTAATGCAGCATTAACAGTGGCTATTTCCTACAACAATCAAGGTAAAGCTCAAAGCCTACGCTGGCTGCTACGAAGCATTAATGAAAGCAAACGAACAGAATTACTACAAACTACAAAAGACCGAGACTTCGATGACGATCGCCCCATACATAAATATTCCAAAGGAGATACTATCCCTCTCAACACACAAGTAATTTGGTATGTTCGTCATGGTTTAGTAAAATTGACTACCCTTGGTGATACCAGCGAAGAAGTACTAGTAGGATTGGCTGTTCCAGAAATGGTTTTTGGCTCTTATCTGACTTCTCTGAACACTTACCAGGCTACAGCTATATCGGATGTTAAGTTAGTAGCAATTGATCTCTCAGAAATACTAGCTTCTCCAACTTTTAGCCATGCTCTTTTGCCCAAAATCAATCAACGTTTAAGGCAAACAGAATCTTTTTTAGTGATTTCTGGATTGCGACGAGTACAAGATCGCCTATATGGTCTTTTACAGCTTTTGAAACGTGAGATTGGTGAAAAGGTAGCCCAAGGAACTCGCCTATCAGTTCGCCTAACTCATGAAGATTTAGCTAATGCTTGCTGTACTACCAGAGTCACCGTTACACGATTGTTATCTTTGCTAAGAAAAGAAGGGAAAATTTGTTTTGATCATAAAAAACATATCATTGTGAAAGATCTACCGAATATTGGTTAATGAATCTATAAAGGTAGAAAAAAAATGAGGTGGAAGTGCCTCATTTTTTTATTATTTTAGATAAATATCTTGCCAATAAGATAATTTATCCACCGATAAAATTTATAGAGACGTTGCATTGCAACGTCTCTATAAATCAGAAAATCATGCCAATAATCTCAACTGAAAAGTGTTGAGTATAGAAAAATTTCTAATTCATAGAATAATATGAATTACATATTTGTAATTTCACAAATTCCAATAAATTACAATAAATTAAAATAAAACAGACAGAATACAAAAGATATTTTATTTATCTAGTAATGTTTGACTGCCAATTTTGAGTTCCTTCTTGCTCATTTTTAATCGTTTCCACAATATCTTAATCTGACTGTAGGCTTCTTCAGGAGAAAGCTTTCCACTGGTTTCTAAATTCGCAATGTAACTAACTTTTTGAGCAAATTCTTGTAAGTTGGCATTAAATAGTAAATTTTCTGGTTTAACTTGACCACGGTAAGAACTATGAGGATAGAGAAATTTGTTTAAATCGTTTTGATGAGGTTGCACTCTTCTTTACTCCTTAAATATAGAAAATATAGATGGAATAAATCTAAATTATTACTTGATGATAAATTGTTATTTAAATTGTGTACTTTAATAACCTAAATTTTAGCAATTAAATTTAGTCTGTAATGGCAAGCAATTATAGGAATATCAAATTACTACAATACTGGTTATTGATATTTATTAGCTTCTACTAAAAGAATTAGTTAATTTAAACTTAATTTGTATTCGTCAATACATCTTTAATAATTTAAATATTCTTTTGAGCTACTAGATATCACAAAATTTTATTTTGTGCAACTGCCAAAAAAATTAATTACAAAAGTTGGCATCTTCACAACTTCCTCAAACTGTCTTCGTATAACCAAAGGTGTAAGACTTAAGAGCGCAAAGATCCAAAACCCTCTTAAGTAGCAAAGCAGTAACTCAATGCGTTGAAGGAAATTTTTTCCATGCTGGAAACTTTCGTAAATCTAAACACATCAAACCAGAATGCCAAACAACAAGCACTGGTATTACCACTTGACAAAGTTGGAATTGCAGATATTCCGCTAGTCGGTGGTAAAAATGCTTCCTTGGGAGAAATGATTCAACAACTCCAACCCAAAGGTGTCAAAGTCCCTACTGGATTTGCTACCACTGCTTATGCATATCAATTTTTTATTCAAAATGCAGGTATAGAAACTAAACTACGGGAAATATTTGCAGATTTAGATGTCGAAGATGTCGAGAACTTACGTCAATGCGGGAAGCAAGCACGGGCGTTGATGTTGCAAACACCGTTTCCCAAAGCATTAGAGGAAGCAATTGCCCAAAGCTATGAAACTCTGTGTCTAAATTACGGTACTGATACTGATGTCGCTGTACGTTCTAGTGCTACTGCCGAAGATTTACCAGATGCTAGCTTTGCTGGGCAGCAAGAAACCTATCTTAACATTCATGGACTGAAAGCTGTTCTGGAAGCTTGTCACAAATGTTTTGCTTCAATTTTTACCGATCGCGCCATTTCCTATCGTCAAATAAAAGGCTTTGACCACTTCAATATAGCCCTTTCCGTCGGTGTGCAAAAAATGGTGCGTTCCGATTTAGCCGCATCTGGTGTGATGTTCTCCATCGATACCGAAACAGGTTTTAAAGATGCAGCCTTAATTACCGCCGCCTATGGTTTAGGAGAAAATGTCGTCCAAGGTGCTGTTAACCCTGATGAATATTTAGTATTTAAACCAACATTGCAACAGGGATATCGCCCGATATTAAGTAAACGTTTGGGAACCAAAGAAATCAAAATGGTTTACGATATCGGCGGTTCTAAACAAACTAAAAATATTCCCGTTGCAGTTAGCGATCGCGCTCTATTTGCCCTCAACGATACCGAAATTCTCGAACTTGCGCGTGCTTGTTGTGTAATTGAAGACCACTACTCACAAGTGCGTGGTGTCTACACACCGATGGATATTGAATGGGCAAAAGATGGGATTACAGGTGAACTATTTATTGTCCAAGCCCGTCCAGAAACAGTCCAGTCTCAGAAAACTAAAAATGTCCTGCGTACCTATCACCTCAAAGAAAAAGGTAAAGTTCTAGCCACAGGGCGGAGTGTGGGTGAAATGATTGGACAGGGTAAAGCCAGAGTTATTCTTGATGTCTATCGTATTCATGAATTTCAGCCTGGAGAAGTGCTAGTCACAAATCGCACCGATCCAGACTGGGAACCGATCATGAAAAAAGCCAGTGCGATCGTCACAAACTCCGGTGGACGTACTTGTCACAGTGCCATTATCGCCAGAGAATTAGGTATTCCGGCTATCGTTGGTTGCGGTAACGCCACAACGGTAATCAAAACAGGACAAGAAATCACAGTTTCTTGTGCAGAAGGTGAAAGCGGCAAAGTTTACCAAGGTTTACTATCCTACGAAGTCGCAGAAATACCATTAGAAAAACTGCCCCACACTAATACCAAAATTATGATGAACGTGGGCAACCCCGAAGAAGCCTTTGGTTATAGTGCCATTCCTAACGATGGCGTCGGGTTAGCCCGGATGGAATTTATCATCGCCAACCAAATCAAAGCCCACCCACTCGCCCTAATTCATTTTGACGAGTTAGAAGACGAACTTGCTAAATACAAAATTGCCGAATTAACCGCACAGTACGAAGACAAGCCCGCATTCTTTGTCGATCAACTTACTCAAGGTATCAGTACAATTGCAGCCGCATTTTATCCTAAACCTGTAATTGTGCGTCTCAGTGATTTCAAGAGTAATGAATATGCTAATCTCCTGGGTGGTAGGCAATTTGAACCCAAAGAAGAAAACCCGATGATTGGCTGGCGGGGTGCTTCTCGCTACTATGATCCCCGATATCGTGAAGGATTTGCCCTGGAATGTCAAGCGATGAAACGGGTACGCGACGAAATGGGCTTAACAAATGTCATTTTAATGGTGCCATTTTGTCGGACTCCGGCTGAAGGACGGCGTGTACTTGCAGAGATGGCGAAGCATGGTTTAGTGCGAGGCGAAAATGGCTTGCAAGTCTATGTTATGTGTGAATTACCAAGTAACGTGCAACTAGCAGATGAATTCAGCGAAATCTTTGATGGATTTTCTATAGGTTCCAACGATTTAACACAGTTGATATTAGGATTAGATCGAGATTCAGAATTAGTAGCACATTTGTTTGATGAACGTGATCAAGCTGTAAAACGCACGATCGCCAAAGCAATTCGCACTGTGAAAGAACACGGGCGTAAAATTGGGATTTGTGGTCAAGCACCCAGTGATTATCCTGAATTTGCTCGTTTTCTTGTCGAAGAGGGAATTGATTCGATTAGTCTTAACCCTGACTCGGTACTCAAAACCCTATTAGAAATTGCGGCGGCCGAACAAAAAGAGTCTCAACAATAATTGAGTAGGGTGGGTAACATAACCCACCCTTAAATTTTGAATTCACAGAAAAATCTTTTAATTTCAACAAAAAACTGAAAATTAACAACTTTTGATGAAAAGTTATTTATGATTTTCTATACTTAACCCTATCCCTCTACCAAAGCCGTTTTGGCTCTACACAAACCCACCTAGTAAAAATTAATGTGGAGGACTAGCACTTGACAAGTCATAAATATTACACTACAAAGTGTTGTCTCATAAAATTTGCTTTGGAGAGGTAGAAACACTACAGCCTGTAAAATAGTCTGTTGTTCATCAGCAGATAGGATTTTTTGTATCTCTATGACTACCGTAGATCGCGCTCAAAAGTTGTTTACAACATCTGTATCTAATTTGCAAGTTAACCGTCTTGTTACCAGAATGGTAGCCGGAATGTTAGCTGCTTTCCCAGTAGCCTTAGCGCTACCCGCAGAGGCGCTACAGGTACGGATGACTCCAGCTAATCCGAAATTGGGGGATACTTTATCGGTTTTCATTAATGTAGATAATCCTGGAACTGCTGCAAGTCCAACAGTCACTTCTGGAGATAAAACTTACCCAGCGTTTAAAATTACTCCTAATCAGTATCGGGCTTTTATTCCCACCACACCATTACAAAACAGTGGTAAAAGAACAGTTAGGGTTTCTGGAGATGGCCAGGTACAAAACTTATTGGTACAAGTGAGCGATCGCAAGTTCCCTGTACAACGGATTAATTTACCTCCAGGTAAAGCAGGAGTACAAGCCACAGAATACGAACTCAAGCGTGTAGCAGAATTGAAAGCTTTGCAAACACCGCAAAAATACTGGAGTGGCATTTTTACTAAACCAAATGCAGGACGAATCTCCACAATCTATGGTGTACGTCGTTACTATAATGGTAAATTTGCTAAAGATTACTATCATCGTGGTGTTGACTACGCTGGTTCTGCGGGTTCACCTGTAGTTGCTCCAGCAGCTGGGCGAGTCGCTTTGGTAGGAAAAGTATCCCAAGGTTTTCGGGTTCATGGTAATGTCGTTGGTATTGATCACGGTCAAGGGGTGACAAGTATTTTTATGCACCTGAGTCGCATTAATGTCAAAGAAGGCGATATTGTGAAACCCGGTCAAGTTATTGGCGCAGTGGGTTCTACAGGTGCTTCCACAGGACCTCACTTGCACTGGGGATTATATGTCAACGGTCAATCTGTTGATCCAACACCATGGCGATATCAAGAATTTAAATAGTAAATAATTGTGTATTCTTTGCTCAGATTGGGCAAAATAAACTGGATTGGTACCGTCCCTCTTGGCTTGGGTGGCTTATATTAAAGATGAGCATTATGAGTATAGAAAAAATTGTGCAACAGGCTCTCCAGGATGGTTATTTGACACCAGCAATGGAAGCAGAAGTCGGACGAATATGTGACAATGCCAACGAACTCTCAATCGAAGAGTACATGGCACTGGATCGGCTGATGGGAACGCTGTTGACTGGTGAGGTGATAGCGGTACCACGCAAACAGTTTATTAACGTTATGGAAGAGTTGGTACTAACAGAAGCGATCGCCCGCGTAGCTGAAATCGAAGCTACTAGCGAAACTTCCTTGGATGTTGGGGATATTGCTGCTTACGCCCTCAACCGTCTACCCCCTCTATACGCCACTACAGAAGAAGGTGCTAACTATCAGCGCCAACACGCCAAAGCAGAACTACAAGAATTAATTGCCCAACAAGTCAGTGAAGCGATCAGCCGTTATCTGGATAGACCGAATTTCTTCCCAGAACGACAGGTCTTAGGTAAAAACACTGGCAATGAAGTATTGCGACAAGTCAGTACTTTACTCCAAGCCTACGCACCGAATTTTGAGCAGAAGTCATTATCTTAGTCATTGGTCATTGGTCATTGACTATTGCCGAACTTCTACTGTTGTCCCCACGCGTACCTGTTGGTATAACAAACGTACGTCGGGGGTACGCATACGCAAGCAACCGTGGGAGACTGGACTACCTACTAGGTTGTCATCTGGTGTACCGTGAAAGCCGATTTTATTGTGACCATCTGACCAAAAACCTATCCATCTATCTCCCAGAGGGCTATTTACACCTGCTGGAAATACCTTGTTTGTAATTGGGTGACGCCAAACAGGGTTACGTCGCATATTTTCAATTTGAAAAGAACCTGTGGGTGTCTCCCAACCTTTTTTACCTATACCTGTTGGGTAACTGGCGATAACTTGATTTTGGCGCTGAACATAAACGCGGCGATCGCTTAAATCAACTACTACATGTGTCTGATCAGCAGATGCAAGAACACTATAAGGCTTTTGTGTTGCCGAAGCCTTAGCCAACTGGGACTGAATTGGACGATAAAGGTTTGCTTTGTGTTTTTCTTCTGGTATAAAACTTTTTGGCTTTGCAATTGTATCTGTGACTCTTGCTACATAAATTCCATCAGGTTCTTGATTGGTAGGAGATTTCATTAAATCAGAAACCTGCCAATGGACAGCGAGAGATAAGAAGCCTGTGCCAAAACAAAGTAGCATTGCCATACGCGTTACAGATTCATTTCTTACCGTCGCCATCGTTTATTTTCTCCAAAATTCCCCGTTGACTCAGCTATCAGATCACAGTTTTTCTTCCCTACTCTAGCTCTAATGAAAGCGACTGTGACTGTTATGTATTTTACAGTTAGCTATTGCTGAAAAGTTTTTCAGATTCTCTCCTAAACCAATTACCAAAAATTTACAAACATTTAGCAGTTCCATTATGAATTTGTTCATACTCATGGGCAAACTAGGGCTATACAGAGTTGTGCCATTGCCTAGTTTTATAAAAATCCGGGTGAGAATTTTTATAGATACTCCCTGGAACCGAACAGGTCTTGTTTTCAATCATTTTAAGTGGTGTTCATGGTGTGGGTGGGAGTAAGTATCATGTTAGAAAAACTATTGTTAGCAATTACGATTACATTTTCTCTGAATTTATTTTTGCAGGTTCGCCTCCTAGAAGAATCCAATAAAGGCGCTGATTTACAGCAGTTACAACAACCAACACCTACTATTTTGGTGAGGTTGCCACAAAAGTAATGAGCATTGAGCATTGGGCATTGGGCATTGGATCGCATAAAATTTGTGAGGTCAATGCAAAATAGTTTCGCTGAGGCTCACGACGAAGTCCAAAATCTAAAATCCATAGACGCACGAAGTGCGGCTTCTCGACAGAGTAATCTAAAATCCAAAATTGTTTGACACTTGTCAAAGCTTAGATATCACAAAAAAATATTTTTGACAATAGTAAGTATTCAGTGATGCTCGCTGTCACAAATCTACGTACCCTCACTGTGTCTTACAGCAAAGTATCTGCAAGAGTATCCTGTGTTCCAGTCACAAATCCGTCACTCATACTAGGAACATCCGGCAGATAAGTAGGTCTAATAGATAGGGATGATTTACAACCAGTACGATCTATGAGCGAATCGATTACTGTATCCTGGTCAACTGTTGATGCCAGACTCCCGGAAGCATCAGTGCAAGTTGACAAACTCTCTAACCACGATTTAATTTTACGCTGTCAGACTGGACTGCGCCCAGATCGTGCTGCATTTGCAGAACTCCTGCGTCGTTATCAATCCCAAGTTGATAGGGTATTGTACCATTTAGCCCCTGATTGGTATGACAGAGCGGATCTAGCTCAAGAAGTTTGGATTCGGGTCTATCGCAATATTAACCGATTGCAAGAACCAGCTAAATTTCGGGGTTGGTTAAGCCGTATTGCTACTAACTTGTTTTACGATGAATTACGCAAACGTAAGCGAGTTGTCAGTCCTGTATCACTGGATGCTCCCCGTTCGGTGGACGACGGCGAAATGGATTGGGAAATCGCAGGAGATACTCCTGGCCCAGAAGAAGAACTCACAACAAGAGAGTTCTATGAACAATTGCGAGAAGCGATCGCGGATTTGCCGGAGGTATTCCGTACGACTATTGTTTTAAGGGAAATTGAGGGTATGGCATACGAAGAAATTGCCGAAATCACTGGAGTTTCCTTGGGAACAGTCAAATCGAGAATAGCCAGAGCTAGAACCAGATTGCAAGCGCAGTTACAAACTTATTTGGGTTCCTAGTTTAAAGTTTCACCTGATGGTGAACGGCGGAATTTTATATTTCATTAAGATTTATTAAAATTATGACAAAGTGCTTCTGCTACTAGGAGAAATCAGGAGAAATAAGGATTATCCTTGATCGAGTTCTTTGTGTTTACCCGTGCATGAATTGGTAATAATGTTAAGATGACTACTGATTCTCACTTTAACGACCATTCCCACTTGCAATTAAATCTTGATTTGCCAGATGGGGAGGCAGAGCATACCAATGAATCAACGGGTGCTATGGATATGGTGAAGCGCGATCGCTTCGAGTTATTGAGTGCTTATCTTGATGGTGAAGTTACTGCTGCCGAACGTAGGCAAGTAGAAGAATTACTGGCAAACGATCAGTCAGTAAAATGCTTGTACATACGACTTTTGAAATTGCGTCAAGGCTTGCGGACAATGCCAGTACCGCAGTCACAAGCAGTAGAAGAAACTGTTGAACGAGTCATGGCTCGTTTACATCGTCGTCGTTTACGCCTAGCCTTGGCTTGGGGAGGTACAGCCATAGCCGCGACAATTATTGGTGCGGTGTCTGGCTTATTACCAGGTGGGGAACTCAGCCCACAAGTGGCTTACAACCCCGCAACAGAACAGGCACAACCAGCAAAGACTATTGGTGCTGCACCATTAAATGTTTCTATTAACAATCCCATTCTGCCAATTCCCAAAGCAGCAGAAACTACCCCAGAAGATCCATTTAATCGACCAAAACGGCTACCAACGTTAGATATAGGAAATGAATATCATTAAGTAGAGACGCGAGGAACATCGTGTCTGTACAATACCTATTTGAAAAAAGAATGGGACAGATGGGCTTACAGAACTCTTATGCACAAAGAGTTTCCCAATCCAAAATCTAAAATCCAAAATCCAAAATGGTATTAGTCCACCAACCATCGGCTTGGTGAACGCCTCCTAAGTTATTAACCATTTCTGAAGTCATCAAGTAAGCCCAAGCCCAACCAAGCGATCGCCCTTGGAAATCGTATACTTCTATTTGTTGCCGATTATATAAATTTTCTGAATCAGGTCTAGCAGGGTGATAATCTTCCAGATCATCTAGTTCAACTAGAACTTCTGGAAAATCAAATTCTAGCAAATACCCGTAGACAGGACTATCCCCTGGTGTCATAGCTGGGTAGCCTTGGGGTAGATCAAACAGTTTACCCAGCACATAAGCTTTAGTCGCATTTACCACTTTGCGATCGCAGTAGTTTTGATAATTAGCTTCTCCTGGTTTGAGGGTGCCATAAACAAACACCCGCAATAAACCAGAAGATTTTTCTTTTAATTCAATCATTGCTTATTTCAACCAAGCCATTCGTTTGCCTACCATCATCTAAAATATGGAGGCAAACTATGGTTAAAGTCCAGTAGGAGAGTTTTCGTGGATTCCCGATATAACCCAACACAGATTGAGGAAAAATGGCAAAAGACATGGAATGAACTTGGCTTAGATAAAATTTCCCTAGACACCAATAAGCCAAAATACTACGCCCTGTCCATGTTCCCCTATCCATCGGGCAGCCTGCACATGGGTCACGTCCGTAATTATACGATTACCGATGTGATTGCCCGCCTCAAGCGAATGCAAGGTTATCGGGTACTGCATCCGATGGGTTGGGATGCTTTCGGTTTACCCGCAGAAAATGCTGCTATTGACCGAGGTGTTCCCCCGTCCAATTGGACTTATCAAAATATTGACCAGATGCGCCAGCAATTGCAAAGCCTGGGTTTATCGATTGATTGGGACTGTGAAGTTGCCACCTGTTCCCCAGATTATTATAAGTGGACACAGTGGATTTTCTTGCAGTTTTACCAAGCAGGTTTAGCTTACCAAAAAGAAGCAGCAGTAAACTGGGACCCCATTGACCAAACTGTATTGGCAAACGAACAAGTAGACAACGAAGGACGTTCCTGGCGTAGTGGAGCAAAAGTCGAACGTAAATTATTGCGCCAATGGTTTTTCAAGATCACCGACTACGCCGAAGAATTGTTAAATGACTTGGAAAAATTGCCCGGATGGCCAGAACGTGTCAAGTTGATGCAGGCGAACTGGATTGGCAAATCTACAGGCGCATATTTGGAATTTCCCATTGTGGGAAGTTCCGAAAAGATTGGTGTGTACACCACCCGTCCAGATACAGTTTATGGTGTTAGCTACGTAGTCTTAGCACCCGAACACCCGTTAACACAACTGGTGACAACACCAGAACAGCAAGCAGCAGTAGAAGCCTTTGTACA
Source organism: Pelatocladus sp. BLCC-F211 (assembly GCF_041928655.1). Taxonomy (NCBI): domain Bacteria; kingdom Bacillati; phylum Cyanobacteriota; class Cyanophyceae; order Nostocales; family Hapalosiphonaceae; genus Pelatocladus; species Pelatocladus sp. BLCC-F211. The sequence continues at coordinate 13,090 of NZ_JBHFLM010000102.1, forward strand.
AGAAGTTACCAACCAAAGCGAATTGGAACGCACTGCGGAAGATAAGCCCAAGCGGGGTATACCGACGGGTGGTAAAGCAATTAACCCGTTTAGAGGGGAAGAAATTCCGATTTGGATTGCTGATTATGTACTGTACGAGTACGGTACGGGTGCTGTCATGGGTGTGCCGGCACACGATGCACGGGATTTTAAATTTGCCAAAGAACAGAATTTGCCGATCAAAGTGGTAATTGTTCCTCCTGATAATGTAGAAACGTTACATGTAGAGACGTTACATGTAGAGACGTTACATGTAACGTCTCTACAAGAGGCATATACTGAACCTGGAGTGTTAGTGAATTCTAGTCAATTCGATCGCATGAATTCCACCGACGCCAAAAAAGCAATTGTCGAATACGCAGAAAAACAAGGCTTTGGTAAAGAACGGGTACAGTATCGCTTGCGGGATTGGTTGATTTCTCGACAACGTTACTGGGGCGCACCGATTCCCATAATTCATTGTCCCAATTGTGGCGCGGTTCCTGTTCCAGATCAAGACTTGCCCGTAAAGTTACCGGAAAATGTCGAATTTACCGGGCGTGGTGGTTCGCCTTTGGCAAAGTTGGAAAGTTGGGTAAACGTACCTTGTCCCAACTGCGGTACACCCGCAAAACGGGAAACCGACACGATGGATACATTTATTGATTCGTCGTGGTATTTCTTGCGTTTTACCGATGCTAAGAATGAACAGCAGGTTTTCAACTCTGCGAGGGTAAATGATTTAATGCCCGTAGATCAATATGTGGGTGGAATTGAACACGCGATTTTGCACTTGTTATATTCGCGGTTCTTTACTAAAGTATTACGCGATCGCGGCTTGTTAAATTTTGACGAACCTTTCCAACGCTTGTTAACTCAAGGAATGGTACAGGGTTTAACTTACTTCAACCCTAACAAAGGTGGTAAAGACAAATGGGTTCCTTCCTATCTTGTCGATCCTAACGATCCCTGCGATCCCCAAACAGGTGAACCACTGCAACGCATTTATGCCACCATGTCTAAATCGAAAGGCAATGGTGTAGCACCAGAAGATGTGATTAATAAATATGGTATCGATACCGCTCGGATGTTTATTTTGTTCAAAGCACCACCCGAAAAAGACTTGGAATGGGACGAAGCAGACGTAGAAGGGCAATTTCGCTTTTTGAACCGAGTTTGGCGCTTGGTAACTGAGTTTGCTGAGAATCACTCATCACCAAAAATAGATCAATCCAAAATCGAGAATCCAAAATCCAAAATCGAAAAAGACTTACGACGGGCAATTCACACCGCAATTAAAGAAGTCAGTGAAGACGTAGAAGACGGATATCAATTCAACACTGCGATTTCAGAATTGATGAAACTGAGTAACGCCATCACCGACGCCTCCTGTAAAGACTCGCCAGTCTATGCAGAAGGTATTCAAACTTTAGTTGTCCTGATGGCACCTTTTGCGCCCCACATCGCCGATGAGTTGTGGCATTTGTTGGGTAACAGCAACTCAGTCCATACCCAAACCTGGCCGAAGTATGATTCAGCAGCCTTAGTTGCTGATGAAATTAACTTGGTGATTCAGATTATGGGTAAAACTCGCGGTGCAATTCCAGTTCCAGCCCAAGCAGACAAAGCAGAGTTGGAAAAATACGCCCGCGAATCTGAAATTGCCAAACGTTATATAGAAGGCAAAGAGATTAAAAAGGTGATTGTGGTACCTGGTAAGTTGATTAATTTTGTAATTGGATAGGGGATTGGGGAGCGGGGATCATCCCAAATGTTGAAAAAAACTGCCTGTGATTCAAATCCCAATCTCATGGATCAAGCAGAGACGCGAAATTACCCTGCGGGATCTTGCTACGCGTCTCTACAGACAGTTTGATTTAGTTGAGCCGTCTGAAGACGACTACTAATCAGTGACAAATAATTTATTACACGTAAAAGCGCCTGAGAAATTTGCGAACTCAAGCGCTTTCTATATATTTTTATACCAAATCACTTGTTTGATGCAACATTTGATATTCGTAATCACCTTAGCCAAATAGGTATTACGAAAATAACTTGTGGCAAACATGTGGTGAAGTGGTATCACTCCTTGCACAAAATAAGAATATCTCTTTTGGTATAAAACGCGGACTAGGGTAAGTGACAGTTTCTAAACTGACACTAGTATAACTAAGCAGTAAATGATTGCCAATCAAGCATAATATGTGGCGATACCCCGCTTGACCCTTAGCACAATATGGTATAAGAACATGCTCGTAGGCATGATTAATTGTTACAAAATACGTGAGAATACCTGAGTAAGATCAGAGGCATATATGAAAATTTTTGTACCAGGACGTCTGTGTATATTTGGCGAACATACTGATTGGGCGGGAGGATACCGTCATCTCAACCCTGAATTAGCAATAGGCTACACGTTGCTGGTAGGTACAAATCAGGGGCTGTATGCACAAGTAAAGCCCCATCCGAATCAATTAATTGTTAGCGCCTCTGTTGGTGATAGAACTCGTAAATCCCTGACTTTACCGATGGAAGCACAGGCTTTGCTTACGGAAGCTAGAAAGGGTGGATTTTTTAGTTATGCTGCTGGTGTCGCTTATCAATTTTTGGTAGGGGCGTACGGTTGTAAGCCTCTAAATTTTATTGGCGGAATAGAAATTGATAATTACCTGACAGATTTACCGATTCAAAAAGGGCTGTCATCAAGTGCGGCTATTTGCGTGCTAGTAGCGAGGGCTTTTAATCTGGTATATGACTTAAAGATGTCTATCCAAGAAGAAATGGAGTTGGCTTATTTGGGAGAGATTACTACCCCTTCTCGTTGCGGACGCATGGATCAAGCTTGTGCTTATGGTAATCGTCCCATTGCGATGATATTTGATGGCGATCGCACGGAGATCATTGAACTCAGTCTTCCCAAGAATTTATTTTTTGTGATAGTGGATCTTGCTGCTAGCAAAAATACTCAAGTAATCCTCAGCAAACTCAATCAGTGTTATCCCTTCGCCAGCAACCCCATACAAGCGCATGTTCAAAAATATCTGGGTTCTATCAGCTATCAAATGACCCAAGCCGCCATTGACGCTTTACAAACAGGCGATGCAGAACGAATTGGTATTCTGATGAGACAAGCACAGGTAGAATTTGACAAGTATCTAATCCCGGCTTGTCCTGAAGAGTTAACAGCACCTGTCTTACATGAATTATTGAATTATCCACCAATTCAACCTTATATTTTGGGGGGAAAAGGCGTTGGTTCTCAAGGTGATGGTACAGCACAATTTATTGTTAAAAACAAAGAAAATCAACAAAAAGTAATTGAAATTATTGAACGAGATTTGCCACAAATGCAATGTTTAAAACTGACAATTTATGCCGAAAACTCAAATTAAGAAAGCTGTAATCCCTGCTGCTGGTTTTGGTACTCGCTTATTTCCTGCTACCAAAGTTGTAAAAAAAGAACTTTTCCCAATTATTGATCAAGATGGCAGGGTCAAACCTGTAATTCAACTCATAGTTGAAGAAGCAATTAGTGCTGGAATTGAAGAAATTGGTATTGTTATTCAACCAGAAGATAAAAGAGTTTTTGTCGATTTATTTAAATATCCACCCAAGGCAGAACTTTTTGAAAAACTATCACCAGAAAATCAAAAACATAGTAAACATATCGTAGATTTAGGTGACAGAATAAAATTTTTATCACAAAAAGAACAGGCAGGTTATGGACATGCTGTATATTGTGCCAAAGAATGGGTAAATGATCAGCCATTTTTACTCATGCTAGGCGACCATATTTATGCATCTAATATTAAAAAATCTTGTGCGCGTCAAGTCTTAGAAGTTTTCGCCCAAGCAAATCAAAGCGTTGTTGGCTTAACAACAATTTCAGCAGAGATGATTCATAAAGCCGGGTGTGTGACAGGAGTTTGGCAAAAGCCAGATTCTATTCTTTCCTTAACACAAGTCTACGAAAAACCAACTGTTGAATATGCTATTCAGCATTTGCATGTCGAAGGGATACCAGAAAATGAATTTTTATCTATTTTTGGTTTGTATGCACTAACGCCTACAATTTTTGATTTTCTCGAAGAAAATATTAACAATAAATTTCGAGAACGGGGCGAATTTCAATTAACAACCTGTTTAGAACAATTACGTCAAAAAGAGGGAATGACAGGATATATTGTGCAAGGAAAAAGTTTTGATATTGGAATGCCAGATGTTTATTTGCAAACTTTGATCGATTTTAGGAATAGATAATTATATTAATGGTAATTACCAATGGCAATGAAATTAGAAAAAGTAGTTCCTTTTGGGCGATCGCTTGATGAATATGTGCAAATGTTCAATCTTACTAAATCAGATTTGAACAAGCGCATCTTGGGTGTAGGCGATGGTCCGGCGAGCTTTAATGCAGAAGCTACAAAAATAGGTGTGAATGTCACTTCTATTGATCCAATATATCAATTTAGTGGTGATGAAATCCGCAAAAGATTTAATGAAGTCGTTGATTATATAATTGACCAAATTCAAGCAAGTCCTGATGATTGGATTTGGTCATATCACAAATCTCCTGAAGATTTAAAATCTAATAGAATAGCAGCTATAAACAAATTTATCAGTGATTACGAGCGGGGAAAATTAGAGCAAAGATATTTAATTGGTGAACTACCGCAATTGAACTTTAAAGATAAAGAATTCGATATTGCTTTATGTTCACACTTTTTATTTTTGTATTCCGATCATCATGATTACCAATTTCACTTTGACTCAATTCAGGAGATCCTGAGAGTTAGTCAACAAGTGCGGATTTTCCCTTTACTGACTCTGATGTTGCAACGTTCTCCCTATCTTGATCGCATCATCCAAGAATTTCGGAAACTAGGATATACAGTTTCTATCGTCAAAGTAGGATATGAACTGCAAAAAGGTGGAAACGAAATGCTGTTGATCGGGGAAAGGGGATCGGGGATCGGGGATCGGGGATCGGGGACTAAAGAAGGGGGACACGGGAGACATGGGGGACAACTTCTCAGTTATCAGTTAACAGTTATCAGTTAACAGTTAACTGATTCATGTCCAATCCCCACTCCAAGCACACCCCAATCCCCGATCCCCAACATGTGAAGCAGAAGCTCTTTTTGTCAATTTTTCATAACAATAAGCAGAGCTTTATTGTGGCATAGTATTAACTTATAGCTTAAATGTCATGGAAAATTGACTTATTGATGCTTTGATTAGGGTTTTTGTCATAGAATAATGACATAACGATCCCCAAATAACCAATAAATTCGTAAAAATACTAAAAACAAGCATGGCAACCTCTTGATCCCAGGGGGAGGTTAGCAGTTAGTATTTTTTTACATAAAGACTCCTTAACTCCCAAAATTAAAAAATGCTGATTTTGGCATCACAGGAAATTGAAAGGGAGTGACCCGCCATATAAAAAAACAATAAAAACCTAACTGAAATTTAAGCAAAGTTTAGGTAGAGCAGGAGTCGAGAAGCAAAAGTTAATCTGGGGTGGATGGGATTGAATCAACCACTTATAGACAAGGGTACATTATTAACCTTTCAAATGACTGGAGGCCAAATTCATGGCAAAAGAAAGACCACCATTAGAAGAGATGACATTGCGGCAGCTACGTAAAGTAGCAAGCTCTTACAGTGTCTCTCGTTATAGCCGAATGCGTAAATCGCAGCTGTTAGCAGCGATACAAGAAATTGAGCGTAGCACAGCATCTCCCAGCCAATCTTTTTCATTGGAGGCACAGGAAACCGTGGAAGCAGCAAAATTTGAATTGGGTCAAGAAGATCGTACTGGTGGAACTCTGGCTGATGTAGACGAAGGAATTGGCGAGTTACCAGATGGTTATGGTGAAAGCCGCATTGTCCTGATGCCTCGTGATCCCCAGTGGGCTTATACTTATTGGGATGTTCCTAACGACCACAAAGAAGAATTGCGACGCCAAGGAGGACAACAACTGGCGCTGCGGATTTATGATGTTACCGACATCAACTTGGAGTACCAAAGTCCCCACAGCATTCAGGAATATCCTTGCGATGAACTAGCACGGGAATGGTATTTGCCAATTCCTGTGAGCGATCGCGATTATGTGATTGATATCGGCTATCGTTGTGCTGATGGTCGCTGGTTAGTATTGGCTCGTTCTGCGCCTGTTCACGTTCCTCCTGTATATCCATCTGATTGGATTGAAGACGTCTTCATTACCGTCAACTTTGAAGAAGATTTGCGTGGTAAGAGCTTCTACGAATTGGTTCCCCCTGCGAAGAAAGCTGCTGCTGCTGGTGCTACAGGTAACGCCATTTACGACCAAATCTTTGGTTTGGCAGAATCTGCGGAAGCACAGCGAGTTGCTGGCTCTTTGTTTGGCTCAATGCAGCACGTTCCTGGCTCGGTTACTCCAGAACAAGCCATCAGTTCCTATGTCTTCCCCTCTGGTGTAGGTATGTGGGCAGTTCCAACTGTATCTGGCTTAACCATGTCTGGTGTAGGTATATCTGGTGTCGGCTTCTCTGCTTCCGCCGTACCTGTTCGTCCACGCCAGTTCTGGTTGATTGCAGATGCTGAGTTGATTGTTTATGGTGCAACCGAACCTGATGCAACTGTTACAATCGGCGGTCGTCCCATTAAGCTAAATCCAGATGGAACATTCCGCTTCCAGATGTCTTTCCAAGATGGTTTGATTGACTACCCAATCATGGCTGTTGCAGCTGATGGTGAGCAAACCCGCTCAATTCACATGAAGTTTAATCGTGAAACCCCATCACGCAATACCAACACTAAGGAAGAAGCGGTTTTAGAATGGCTCGGTTAATTTAATATTAGCCACAATCAAAATCTCTAATTTGACCCCTGTTACAGCATAGCTGTGACAGGGTTTTTAGTATGGGATTATGGGGGCGATCGCGTATTATTCCACAAAGTAATAGGCTATTATTTACACTTTATTGCAACTTCTATCCTACTCGTAGTGGTGAAAGAGAAAACCCATCACATTTTGGAGAAATTTTAGCTCTAAATCGGGTTAGACGTATTTACTTGGATGAGTTAGGAGAAGCAGCAGAAGCATCTCTTGGAGTTGGTGTTGTTAAGCTAGTTATAGAAGTTGAGGACACAGCACCAGAATTAGCAAGACGCTTGATTCAGCAAACAAAGCAACAGGTAACTGATGAAGCTGCTAAACGCGACTTAATCAATCTAATTGAGACTATCAAAGTAACGCGGGAGCGTGAGAACCCCTACCTTTACATGAGTGGATGAAACGCGACTCGACGGGTTTTAACCCGGCGTTTCTCTTATCCATTGTTCAACAAACTCGCTGACGCTTAATCCTTTATCGGATGCCATAGACTTTAATTTGCTCCACGAATAATCGGTTAAAGATATCCCGTGTATTTTTTTTAATTCATCGTATAAAACTGGTTTATTTTTTGTCCTTTTTGTGCCTTTGCCTGTTGACATAATTTAGAACTATCGACTAAATTAAAATGAGTCTAGCAAGTCAATAGGAGGCAAGTCAACTGTACAGAACAATACCGCTAAAAACTAAGTTTACTGATGAAGAAAAAGCTTTTTGGATTGACCAATGTGAACACGCTAACAGCTTAATTAATTGCGCTATATATGCGACAAAACAAGCGCATTATGCAAGTTTGCAAGAATCTGAAAATGCTTTTACAACTTACTGGTGTGGGGATGAATTGCTAAGGCAATGGAAAACTTATCGCTGTAAAACTACCTACCCAGAACTAGACAAAGCTCTTAAAGACAACCCACATTACAAAGCGATGGCTGCACAGTCAGCACAACAAACGCTTAAGTCTGTGGGAGAATCAATAATCAGCTACAACGGATTGGTTAAAAAATATTATCAAGGTGATGTTGATAGACCTTCGTTGCCAAGATATAGAAAACGTGGTGGTCTTGCTGCGGTTACATTTCCCCGTCAAGCTTTAACCTACAAAGACGGTTGTTTTTACCCATCAATAAGCAAAGAAACTAAGCCACAGTTACTAACTGAAATCACTTTACATCTACCCGATTTCATTAATTCTGATTGGGTTAAAGAGGTTACTGTCAGACCTTCCACCGGTGAATTGTGGGTTGATTGGGTAATTGATGATGGTAAACAACCAATTGACATTAACCCTAGTCTTGATTACTCTCAAGCGTGGAGTTTTGACCACGGTGGAACCAATTGGTTAACAGGTGTATCAACTCGTGGTAAAAGCCTAATTATTGATGGCAGGAAACTGAAATCAATGAATCAGGGTTATTGTCGTTTGGTAGCTAAATACAAGCAAGGTAAGTCTGATTTTTATTGGGATTCCAATTTAGACAGGGTACAACGCAAACGCAACAACCAAATGCGTGACGCTGTCAACAAAGCGGCTAGATTTATTATCAACCAATGCCTCAATGACCGTGTAGGAAACCTTGTTATTGGTTGGAACGATGGTCAAAAGAATGGTTCCAATATGGGCAAGCGCGGGAATCAAAACTTTGTGACAATCCCTACGGGGCGACTGATTGACCGATTAAAAGAACTTTGTCCAGAGTACGGAATACAGTTAACAATCACTGAGGAAGCATACACCAGCAAAGCGTCTTACCTGGACGGCGATAGCCTCTACAAACATGGTGAAAAACCCAACGGATGGAAACCGTCAGGCGAAAGGGTAAAACGTGGGTTGTATAAAAGTCGTGATGGTCACGTCATCAATGCTGATTGCAATGGTGCGGCTAATATTGCGAGAAAAGTAGCCACACAGCTAGGACTAAACCTAGTCGAGGTGGGTAGGGGAGCTTTGACACTCCCAAGACGAGTTGATTTGTTTAACGCTTTATCCAAATCATATCGTAAACGTTGCGGAGTGGGTCTTATAGACCCCGCAGCAACATCTGTTTAGAATCCCCCGTGTTTCCAACCGGGGGAGATGTCAAAAATTACCGCAAAAGAGCTGCGAGGAGATTGAAGCCATGTTAGGTTTAAGTGAATTGAAAAATACCAAAGTTTATCAAGAAGCGTTTACAGAAGGTAAGCAACAAGGTTTAGAAGAAGGTAAGCAAAAAACCCAGTTAGAAGCTATACCAAAAATGATACAGCTTGGGCTGAGTTTAGAAGCGATCGCTCAAGTGTTAGACTTGCCTGTAGAAGTAGTCGAGCAAGTAGCACAGCAATTGCAGAAATAAGCTTGGTTTCTAACGTCGTTTCTTCCCTTTTTGCCAACTTTGACTATTGGGTTTTTGGCTAAATTCTCCCTTGGGAAATAGCCGTTGTTCTAATTCTTCATAGCTTCCTTCAAAATCACAATGACCGTAAAGAGGACATTGGCGACAATAAACACCTTCTGTGTAGCGTTCCAAGTTTTCGCGGTTGAAGTAATACGGTTTGTGGCTGAAGGTGCTAGCTACCCATTGCCATGACATATTATTACTAGCTGGGTCGCCATCTAAAAGATGTTCGAGAAACCATTTAGCTCCAGCTTGCCACTGGATACGCCGCCAATGGATGATATAAGCTGCCATCCACATACGGGCGTGGTTATGAAGATAGCCTGTTTCTCTAAGTTCTTTGCTGAAACTATCGATACATACTCTGTCTGTTGTACCTTGTCTGATATCTTCGGGTAATTCTAGTGCGTACTTGCTAGGGGTATAGCCTGTTTTATATTCTTCTTGGTCTTGCCAGATGGTACTTCCCAGTTTGACATACAGCCGTTGCCAGTAGTCACGCCAACCTAATTCATTAATTAGTTTAGTGACCTCATCTTGGTTTTGCACGCGATCAAGCACATAATCTCGGATTTCGCGCAAACTGAGAACCCCATAACGAATATAGGGAGAAAGCCGGGTGACTGCACCTGTAAAAAAATTACGTGTTTTTGCGTATTTAGCTGGGTCTACTTTTTGCAGTACTTTCTCAGCAGCTTGACGTCCACCAACTGTTTGACTGATGTGATCATCGCGTTCTACAGCTTGAGGAAATTGTTCGCGCAGGTAAGCTACCAACTCATCACGGTTGGCAAATTCGCGTTGCATGTCTTGAGTCATCCGATTTTAGATTTTGGATTTTGGATTTTGGATTTTAAATTGAATACACAGATAAATCCGGTATCAGTCATTTGTCAACGTAACAAGAGCTAGAGAAAGTTTAATCGCTCAATTAGTATAACGTGGGCAAACAAAAGCGATCGCCTAACTTAAGTGCGATCGCTTTGTGTAACCCAGAGTTTGTACTTATCTCAAGGTAATTGCAGTTGCATCTGGTGCTAGTCTGATATCTCTGGCAATGATTACAGGCTTGTTGACGTAATCTTGGTAATATTGGTCTTGGAGACTGAGTTTGTATTGCTGTTCGATTTCGGCAATTGCCAAGTCACGAACTTCACCAGTGACTTGAATCACGTTTTCGCGATCGCTTGGTAAATCAAAAGGCCGACCAGAAGCATTTATAACTAATATTGGATCACCACCAAAAAATCTGCGATCGCTAACCGTAAACGAAGTTAAACCAACTTTTTGCAGTGGTCTACTTCTGACGGTTACAGTTTTACCAATCAATTCATCAGGATAGTTAACTACTTCGGATGTAGTGACAAGTTGTGCAGTAGGAGCAGTTGACGGTTGTTCATTCGTGTAGGAAAGTTTTACGAACACAGCCAATAGTGCTATGGTAATTACTACTTTTGCTTCCCAAAGACCTTTGAATATATCTTGGCTTGGGTTTCTATGATTTTGCTTGTCGCCACTTTCAGCCATAATTAAAGACTCTTTTTCAACAGTTATCAATTACCAGTTATCAGTTATTGGTTGTTTACTGATTTAAGTAAGTTGAGATTTATCTTTTTATTGATAAAAGACAAAATTTATTAAACTGATTTATGCAAAACAAACTTGAATAATCCCCAAATTTAAACAATCTTCAAATATAAGATTATGATTATTAGGTAATAAACTCTTCTTGCTTAGGTAATAAGCAATTCCCTTTCATGGGACAGAGTTATATGCATCTACCAGATGAGAGAGAGCATATATTCTTCTATATCTAATGGTTGTTTCAAAGGGAACTCTTAACAGGGAGCAGTTACCCACACTTAAAAATCTGGGATGGAAATAGCGAAAAGTCAGAGCGCCCGCTTCCGGCGAACTGAGCTTTTCAAGACAAGGACACTTTTTTAAAGTAGGCTTAAAACCCACAACTGAAGTTTTTCCTGTTCCCCGTTCCCTAACGCGCAGGGATTTATAAAATTAATAAAAATTTAAATGTATTGACAAATACTGAAAAAATGAATACACCTATTTAAATCATGATTGGAGATGTATAAGAATGCAACACCAAGTTAAGATTTTAGAACCAACAGATTTATGGTATTTACAAAATAACATTAATAAAGAAACCAACAGATATTACCATCCAACAAAAGATATACCATTTGTTCAGCAGGTAGAAATCAGACTCGAAAACTCTGGAGTGATCATTCAAAAAGGATCATTGCACAGGTGCATTGGTAAATTAAATTATGGTGTTTACAAAACTGATAACCGTTTGAAAGATATGTGGGTAGCCTTGAGAACGGAGATTGACTACAACGCACCCGTGTATCAAGGTACTGGTATGGTTTACCTTGAGCCTAGACAAAAAGGATATTTTTTAAATTACACATCTGTTGACTTGTCAGAGCAGGAGCAATGGGAATTTGATGATGGTATCTTCCAGTTTTGTTCGGATAATGTAGTTATTGGAGCCAAAAGATTAAAATTCCGACAAATTGCAGGCTCCGGTGACGGTAAATGGAGACTGGCTATAAAAGCTCTACCTGGACAAATTTCTCGCGTGTTGACGGGTACTACATCACCAGCTAGAGTCATTGAACTCAGCAGAGGAGAAATTTTGATTGCTGACTATGACATGGTGAAAGGATACACAAAGGGTATTGAGGAAGATTATCGCAAATTAGGTCATTTTGGCAAAAGTGGTGGAGAGGGTTTTGTCTGGGTGTATAGCGGTGAAGGTAAATTATTGGTGAGTGAAAACGATGGTATTGGTCTAGATTAAGAATAGTGGAATCTAAAAGCGCAGTTACGATCAAAAAAGATATAGTTTTATTTTTTGTGTCGGAATTGGCTGCGAGGCAAAATTAAATGCCCAAATGGAAACTAGTAACTGAATTCTCGTTTAACAGCGCCCATTACATTAAAGATTACGATGGCCCCTGCGGTCGGATGCATGGGCATAATTATACGGTGCGAATCGAAGCAACCGCATTGAAGCTACATTCTTCTCAATATTGTCCACACCCAGTGATGGTAGCTGATTTTAGAACTTTACGCTGGGCAAAGCAAGATGTTTCTAAAGGAGGACTTGATCACTGCGTTCTCAACGAAGTCTTACCTCCTGAGTACGAAACAACTGCTGAGATGATTGCTAAATATATTTATGACGAAACCAAAAAACGACTCCCAGCAGATGTGCAACTTAAAGTAGCAGTGTCAGAAACTCCCAACAGTTGGGTTGAGTACGAAGATGATTAAAGTAGGTATCTTGGTGTCTTTGCGCCTTGGTGGTTAAATAAATTTTCTTCACCACCAAGACGAGCCAGTGCGTTGCGGGGGTTCCCCCCGTTGTAGCACCTGGCGTACCAAGACACCAAGACAGAAAGAAAACTTGATGAAAATTGAGCTTTCAGTGCAAAATTAAGCAAAAAATAATTCATTCTTAAACTTCTAGTGACATTTATGAAGTCAGGAAAAATCTCAATTTGACTTCTATTGATCCTGGAGGTATTAATGGCTAATTTGTTCTTCTCAGAATATATTGAGGGAAGCAGCAACAACAAAGCACTAGAAATTTATAACGGTACTGGTGCAGCCATTGACTTGAGTTTGGAAGGCTACGTTATCCAAATATATTTCAACGGTAGCACTTCTGCCGGTTTGACAATTAATCTCACTGGTACAGTCGCAGATAACGATGTCTTCGTACTGGCTCAAAGTAGCGCCAGTGCAGTAATTCTTGGTCAAGCAGATCAAACCAATGGCGCAGGATGGTTTAATGGTGATGATGCGATCGTCCTACGTCAAGGTGGTGTTGATGGTACGATTGTTGATTCTATTGGTCAAATTGGCTTTGATCCAGGTACAGAGTGGGGAAGTGGACTGACTAGTACAGCAGATAATACCCTACGTCGCAAAAGTGGTTTGATCAATGGTGATACTAATCCCTTTGATGTTTTTGATCCAGCTGTGGAATGGGATGGTTATGCTACCGATACTTTCGATAATTTAGGATTTTACACAACAAATGGTGGTGGAACATCGTCACTAAGTTTAAGTGTTTCTCCCACTAGCTTTTCCGAAGCAGCAGGAAACAATGCGGCGATTGGTACAGTTACTCGTACGGGAAGTACAGATAACGCTCTGACTGTGACTTTAACTAGTAATGATACTAGTGAGGCAACTGTTCCCACAACAGTAGAAATTGCGGCTGGACAAACTTCAGCAACATTTAATATTACTGCTGTGGATGATGCGATCGCAGATGGTTCACAAACTGTTACTCTTAACGCTACTGCATCGGGCTTTACCAACGGCACAACCACCGTCACAGTCACAGATAATGAAGTTACGGCTGGGAATATCCGTATTCATGATATCCAAGGTGCTAGCCACGTTTCACCCCTTGTTGGTCAAACAGTTAGCAATGTTCCTGGTATTGTTACAGCTGTCGTTTCTAATGGCTTTTATTTACAAGATCCCAATCCTGACAGCAATGATGCTACTTCCGAAGGGATTTTTGTCTTCACTTCTTCTGCACCCACAGTCACCGTTGGCGCTTCGATTTTAGTTAGTGGTACAGTAACAGAGTTTCGTCCTGGTGGTTCTGGCGGTACTAACAATCTTTCGATTACCCAAATTAGCAATAATCCCACAATCACCGTATTATCAAACGATAACACTTTACCGACAGCGACAATTCTCGGCAACGGTGGACGAACAATCCCCACAACGGTGATTGAAGACGATGCAACTGGTAATGTGGAAACTAGCGGCACTTTTGATCCGTCTCAAGATGGGATTGACTTCTACGAAAGTGTAGAAGGAATGCGAGTGCAGGTAAATAATCCAGTAGCAGTCGGCCCTACTAATGATTTTGGTGAAATCCCTGTAGTTGCTGATGATGGTGTCAATGCTAGCACCCGTACAAGTCGTGGCGGAATTGTCATCCAGCCAGGAGATTTTAACCCAGAACGGATTATTATTGATGATGCCATCATTACTAATGAACCAAAAGTAAATGTAGGCGATCGCTTGAATGGTTCAGTCACAGGTGTAATTGACTACAGCTTTGGTAACTTTAAGCTGTTAAATACTACGTCTTTACCAAGTGTGAATTCTGGTGATCTGACTCGCGAGACAACAACAATTACAACCAATGAAGATAAACTAACTGTTGCCACTTTCAACGTTGAAAACCTCGATCCTGGTGATGGTAATGACAAGTTTACTAGCTTGGCAAATGCGATTGTTAATAATCTCAAGTCACCGGATATTATCAGTTTAGAAGAAGTCCAAGACAACAACGGCGCTACAAATGACTCTGTTGTTGATGCAAATCTAACTTACCAAACTTTAATTAATGCGATCGCAGCTGCTGGTGGTCCAACTTACGAATACCGTCAAATTAATCCGGTGGATGACCAAGATGGCGGTGAACCAGGCGGGAATATTCGCGTTGGTTTTTTATATAATCCTAACCGTGTAGATTTTGTAGACCGTCCAGGTGGGACACCGACGACCAATACAACAGTCGTGAATGGTGAACTTTCGGCTAGTCCTGGTCGCCTAGTTGACACCAACCTCTCAGATGGTGATGCTTTTGCTAATAGCCGTAAGCCTTTGGTAGGTGAGTTTGTCTTTAATGGCAATACAGTATTTGTAGTAGCCAATCACTTTAATTCTAAGGGTGGCGACCAACCTTTATTCGGACGCTTCCAACCGCCAACACTTAGTTCTGAGGCACAACGTACACAACAAGCCCAAATTGTCAATAATTTTGTAGACAGCGTTTTAGCAGCAGACCCCAACGCCAACGTTGTGGTCATGGGTGATCTCAACGACTTTCAGTTTTCCAACCCCATTGCAACTTTGAAGGGTGGTGTCCTGACTAACTTAGTTGATACTTTACCAGCAAATGAACAATATACTTACGTATTTGAAGGTAATTCCCAAGTACTTGACCACATTTTGGTGAGTAACAATTTAGTCAGTGGTTCTGAATTTGATGTTGTGCATATTAACGCTGAGTTTTTCGATCAAGTCAGCGACCATGATCCGGTGATGGCAAGCTTTAACCTATCTCAGGTATACAACGAGATTGTGGGTACAGCAGGTAATGATAATCTTGTGGGAACAACCGCAAGCGATCGCATTCGGGGTTTAGAAAAAAATGATACTCTCACAGGCTTAGGTGGTAACGATCTTTTAGAAGGTGATGAAGGCAACGATACGATTTATGGTGGCGATGGTAATGATACTATTTACGGTGGTGAAGGTAACGATCAGCTGTATGGCGAAGCTGGGAATGACAAGATTTATGGTGGAGATGGCAACGATCAAATAGAGGCTGGTGACGGTAACGATATGATCTATGCTGGTCAAGGCAATGATCAAATTTCCACTGGTAATGGTGATGACGTAATTTATGCTGAAGCTGGTAACAATAAAATTGATTCAGGTTCAGGCTTCGATAAAGTAATTAGTGGTAGTGGTCGTGATACCTTTGTGCTAGCTGCTGGCGAAGGATTTGATCAGATTGAAAACTTCGGATTCACAGCAGACCAAATCGAGTTAAGTGGCTTAAATTTTGCAGACATCACAATTACCCAAGGTACTGGTGCAGATGCAAATAACACACTGATCAGTGTGACGAGTACTGGTGATCTGTTAGCTTCTCTAATTGGAGTACAAGCAAATACAATCACAAATTCTGTCTTCAGCACAATTTAGTCAGTAGAGGAGGTAAAAAGCGGCGTGGATCTTCCTCCCGCTTTGTTGCCGTTGCGTTACAATACTGCTCGGATAAGACAAATCAATTGACATTTAAATCCTGTAGAGACGCGATCTATCGCGTCTCTACAACCCCAAAATTATGACGAAAAATCCTTAACCGAGCAACTCTTATAAAACCCACATTCCGCACTTCATTTTGTAGCACATATACTAGTACTAATAGATACAATTTCAATTAAATATAATCACGTAAATTAGTGAGTAATTAATATAGACAGTATGACAAACATTACTAACTGTTTGAAATCCTCATG
>NZ_JBHFLM010000103.1:0-13490 GCF_041928655.1 Pelatocladus sp. BLCC-F211
GAGGAGTTTTTCAAAAAGGACATTATGTAGGTTGGGTGGAACGGAGTGTAACCCAACATTAACCAGACTATAATGTTGGGTTTCGCTGTCGCTACACCCAACCTACAAAACTACAGTTCTCAAAGTAGACGTGGTTTAATAACACTTAAGACTTTATTTTAAGAAATGCGCGTCGTCATCCAACGAGTTAAATCATCTCAAGTTATAGTTAATGGTGAAATTATCGGCAAAATTGGACAAGGACTGAATTTGCTTGTCGGTATTGCTGAGACTGATACTGATGCCGAAGTTGACTGGATAGTACGTAAATGTTTAGAATTACGACTGTTTTCTGACCAAGAAGGCGGTGACAGGTGGCAAAAATCTGTACAGGAGATTGGTGGTGAGTTGCTGGTAGTTAGTCAGTTCACACTTTATGGGGATTGTCGCAAAGGGCGACGACCTTCTTTTGACCGTTCCGCAACTCCTCAAACTGCTGAAAATTTATATAACTGTTTTGTTGCTAAGTTACGCAAGAGTGGTTTAAGGGTAGAAACTGGCAAATTTGGGGCAATGATGCAAGTTGCTATTGAAAATGACGGCCCTGTAACCTTAATACTAGAAAAAGAAAATACATAAGTATTTACACATAGGCAATCAATCTCATTATTATCTAGACTTATTGGTACTAAAAGATGAGAAAATATTAATTTAAACATCACAAAACTTTAAATTCACTCATCATGGTAAAAATCCAGTTTTCTAAAGGTATTGACGAAGACGTAATTCCAGAAGTGCGTTTGACGCGATCGCGCACTGGTGACAGTGGTACTGCAACGTTTATTTTTCAAAATCCCAAAGCATTAGATAGTGGGAATACCGAAGAGATCACTGGCATGTATATGATTGACGAAGAAGGGGAAATTGTCACCCGCGAAGTCAAAGGTAAATTTATCAACGGTAAACCAGAAGCTTTAGAAGCTGTTTACGTAATGAAATCTAAAGAACAATGGGATCGCTTTATGCGGTTTATGCAAAGATATGCAGAAGAAAATGACTTGGGATTTAATCAATCTTAAGGAGTCATTGGTCATTAGTCATTAATTATTGGTCATTCGATTTTAGATTTTGGATTACTCTGTCGAGTAGACACGGAGTGGCTTCCAAAGGTAGCCGCACTTCGTGCGTCTATAGATTTTGGATTGACTCCATAGATAAATCTGCTTGCTCTGTAGTATCAAACAAGTATCGATCACAAAAAACAAGGGACAAATGACCAATGACTAATATCCCTCATTCAGATTCTCAAATTATGACGGTAACTTGTGCTGTAGTTACCGTTAGCGATACTCGTTCCGAATCAACAGATAAAAGTGGTCAGTTAATTCAACAA
This sequence comes from Pelatocladus sp. BLCC-F211, assembly GCF_041928655.1. Lineage (NCBI taxonomy): Bacteria > Bacillati > Cyanobacteriota > Cyanophyceae > Nostocales > Hapalosiphonaceae > Pelatocladus > Pelatocladus sp. BLCC-F211. The sequence continues at coordinate 1,373 of NZ_JBHFLM010000103.1, forward strand.
TTACTCCGTGATGCTCATCATAAAGTCGGAGCTTATACGATTATTAAAGATGAACCAGCCCAGATTCAAACAGAGTTAGAACAGCTGGGGAAGAATTCCGATTTAGATGCTGTAATTTTTAACGGTGGCACAGGTATTGCACCGAGAGATACTACCTATGATGCCATAGAAAAGTTATTAGAAAAAACTTTACCTGGATTTGGCGAGTTGTTCCGCTTTTTAAGTTATCAAGAAATTGGTTCGCGAGCGATCGCATCTCGCGCGGTTGCTGGTGTTTATCAAAGTAAATTAATCTTTTCTGTTCCTGGTTCTAGCAATGCAGTAAGACTAGCGATGGAAAAATTGATTTTACCAGAACTTAGCCATTTGGTTAGTTTGTTGCGGTGAATGGGGAGCGGGGATTTTATGCTTGGTTGTGGGATTTCTCTGTGATTAGCTGTTTTGAAACTTAAGCGATCGCACTCATAGCAAAAGCCCTTACCAATCTCTCACGCATGATTTTGGAGTGCAACATCAGTTTCATCACGCACGTTTTTAGTTATTTTTGTTAAGGGAGTAAGTTTAGTAAATTTTGTTAGTAGAACGAATAATTAAATGGCTCGTACCCCAACATTAACTTTTGATCGTGGCACATTAATTTTACATCCACCACCACGTGGTAAGGCTTGGACTGATTACGCCGTATGGGATGATAGAGTTGAAAAATTCCGCATTCCGGCGATTAGATATCGTCCTTTAGTGGAAGCACTACAAGCGGAAGATACCTATTTTGTTGATGAAGCGAAGGGTTTTAATTCTCTTGAATTGCTTTCGAGTTTAGAAATGGAACCCTATCCCCATCAAAGCGAGGCGTTAACAGCTTGGAAGTTGGCGGGAAGACAAGGAGTAGTAGTATTACCTACCGCAGCCGGAAAAACTTATTTGGCGCAAATGGCGATGGAAGCGACGCCGCGTAGCACGCTGATTGTAGTGCCAACACTGGATTTAATGCATCAGTGGTATGCACATTTGATGTCAGCGTTTCCGGATGCAGAGGTAGGGTTACTGGGGGGTGGTTCGCGCGATAAAACAGCAATACTAGTTGCAACTTACGATAGCGCCGCCATTCATGCTGAAAGCTTGGGAAATCAGTATGGGTTGTTGATTTTTGATGAGTGTCATCATCTACCAACTGATTTTAATCGGGTAATTGCAGAATATGCGATCGCACCTTATCGTTTAGGACTATCGGCGACACCAGAACGCAGCGACGGTAAACATACCGATTTGAATATCCTAATTGGGCCGGAAGTTTATCGCAAAAGGGCTGAGGATTTGGCGGGAAAAGCCTTAGCAGAACACGAAATTGTGCAAATTAAAGTCAAGCTATCGCAGCACGAACGCCAAAGATACAACGAGTTGATTCAAACCCGCAATGATTTTTTGCAGCAAGCAAAAATTTCTTTAGGGAGTATTCAGGGTTGGCAAAAATTCGTCCAAATGAGTGCGCGATCGCAAGCAGGGCGTAGAGCGATGTTAGCACATCGGCAAGCCAAAGAGATTGCTGTCGGTACAGATGGAAAGTTAAGAATTTTAGCGAATTTACTAGCCAAGCATTATCCAGAAAGAACTTTAATTTTTACGGCTGATAATACTACCGTTTATCGAATTTCTCAGGAGTTTCTAGTTCCTGCTATTACTCATCAAACGCCTGTAAAAGAACGTCACGAGGTTTTAACAAAGTTTCGTGAAGGGGAGTATAAAACTTTGGTAGCTTCCCATGTGTTGAATGAGGGTGTAGATGTACCCGCAGCAAGTGTAGCAATTATTTTATCTGGTACGGGTTCGGCTAGGGAATATACTCAGAGATTGGGAAGGGTGTTAAGGAAAGGTAAGGATAATAATAAGCAGGCGATTTTGTATGAGGTAGTTGCAGAAGATACAGCAGAAGAGGGAACTTCGGCGAGAAGAAGAGGAGTGAGAAATGAACCACAAAGGACACAAAGAAAGAAGGAGGAAAGAGGAAAGTTGCAAGTTGTTTATGGTACTGGTGAGGAAAGAAGTTATCGCGCTGCGGAGCAGTTAGAGATCAATTATTCAGTTGATCATAAGAAGTCTAAAAAAGAAGATCAGTCTGATAATAAGTATCTATGAAACACTTTTTCTCTTAAAAACTCTTAAGTTGTAAAAATAATTATTTGTATCATCTTGAAAGGAAATCAAAGACTTCTTAATTAGTGCTTCGCCAGTATCTTTCCAATCACCTCCCAATTTATCGGTCATTTCTTTCAATTTCTTTGGATCTATAATCAGTGTTGTAATTTTCTGTTTTTCTTCGTTGGAAAGCATTCTTGCATAACTGGGAAGAAAAACTAGTTCAGCATTTTTATAAGCAGCATAATATGCTCCGTAGTCACAATAGACCCAATCACTCTTTTTGACATTTTTTTGGACAAAAGCTTCTACATTTGCATAATTTCTCGTTTCCCATTCATTAATTGCTAGGCTAGCTTTCGCCGGAAATCCACCCAAAGAAGCAATTAATAAGATTAATACGGCTGTTAAATTAATCCATTTTTTGCTACCAGATAAGGAAAAGTTATCTAGCTCTGAGCAAATGCAGATGGCCATGGGAATAAATGCCATCCAGGTATAGTAATGAGGATATTTACCAGCAATCACAATTGCTAGAGGAATAAACAATCCCCCTACAAACCCAAAGGAAATAGGTGAGTAAAATTTAAATTGCCGCTTAAAAAGTTGATAAATAACCAGAGTTAGTGTCAGCAAATGTAAGAATGCTGTACTAAAATCTATAATGAAAACTTTTTGTAGGCTCAAAATTTTGAGTATACCTTTGTCATCACCCTGAACAATTGCCTGAGCAACTTGACCAGTTAGTATATGCTGTGAACCAAAGGTTGATAGAATAAATTTAAACCAAACTCCATTTGTAAAATAGAGAGTATAAAGAAATATTACTCCTAAAACTACTCCAATTCCCAGGGAGACGAACTCTTTAATTAATAATTTTCTCAAATAAAATAGTAAGACTCCACAAAGGACAATTACATAAGCAAGCAGTTGTAGTCCTGCAATGGGAATAAAAATACCAATACATGCCAAACTAACGCAACGTAACCAAGGAGATGTGATTGTGTATGCAAGTAAGGCTGCGGAAGCAACAGTAATTGCAATAGAGTCCGCACGTCCACTACTGTAACTAAAGCTAATACCCGAACTTGAAAGTATCAGACAAATTAAGGTAATTCTGCTCCAAGGTGAATTAATTAATTTGAGCCTAATCACAGATAGCCAGAGCATTAACACAGAGCCAACTATCAGAAAATAGTTCATCGATCTGACTGCTGTTAGACTAAAGCCAAAAATTTTGAGCCAGTGGTAAAGAATGATTTCATGAAGTGGGAGATTACCGGCCCAAAATTCTTCTTTTGTTTGGTAATACCATGCTGTAGATATCCACCCTTTACCAAAGTAAAGATTGTTGGGTGGATCTGTGAACATAACTTCATCTGTCCATACTGGCTCTATTCTAGATGCTACTACTAAGCCAACCAATAAAAATAGAATGCATAATACAATGATTAAAATAACCTCGAATTTCCAACTGTTATTTTGCTGTTGATCTTGATTGGGTATAAAGGATGCTTTATCCATAATTCCATCACAAAAATCAATTATAATTTTTTAATGTGTTTTAATTTTCCATGAATACTTATTCACCTGTGTATAATTACCATTCAGGCGAACAAAAATTACTAAAAATTAGTCTTAACGCTACTGTGATGAAAATCAAGAAACTAAAAATTAACTGGTTGCTCATGATGAAAATTTACTCACTTTATATTTTTGAAGAAAATACAAATTTAGAAAAATTTTTCATAGCCAACAGCAGCATCAAATTCCCAAAGTTCGGCTTCCTCTGGATAAGGTGTTTGCACCCATTTACCTGCGAGTTTTTCCCACCATCGGGGCGGATGGGGTAAACTAGCAACTTGGATATAGCGACACCGACACAGCCATGCTCCTAAAGCGTCAGTATGTAAACTATCGCCAATGACGACAACGTGTTTAGCTGGTAGCCCTATATGACCCATTGCATGACGAAATGCTGATGGAAATGGCTTTTTGGCTGGACTGAGAGCTGGAATATCAAGACGATGAGACCAAAATTTGACGCGATAGCGACGTTTCCCATTTGAAAGGATAAAAAATAGCAATCCGGCTAACTTTGCTTGGCTGATCCAATCTTCTGCACCTGGAGATAAGTAGCGATCATCTTCAGACACAATAGTGTTGTCTAAATCAAGAATTATTCCTTTAATTCCACAGGTTTGCAGCCAGACAATGTCAATGTCATTAAGTGTATAAGCTTGTCTTGGTAATCTGTAAGGATTTTCTTTAAAACTTGGTCGGTTAGTTTTCTGAAGCAAAAAGTGCAGACTGTCGGCAACAAGTCTGAATATTTGGAACAATAAAGTCTTGAATTTGAACATCTAGAAATTTCTTTAGACGGACTCTTTGCTGATATTTTCAAACAACTACTGTATCCACCCTTGCTGTTTCAGCCAGAGAATTACAAAACAAGTAATAACCCAACTAACAACGGTTACTAAGAGTGGCACATCCTTTAACAAAACCTCTTCCGGGCGCTCACTATGTCCCCCTTTTTCAGTGTCCTGATCTACGTAAATAGCAATCTCTTGTGGGTCACTGAGTAATTGATAGCGAAAAATCCCATACAAGACAAAAGGTGAGGTCAGTAACATCCAGGAAGTTGAAGCACCGTTTACTACTGGGCCAGAACTCCAAAGAGCATAACTGACAAGCGTTCCTGTTGTGACTACATTCTCCATTCGGTTGAGCAGTGGTAAGGAATAACGCTTTAGGACAGCACGAGGTTTAGCACCTTTTTTTTGAGCCAATCGCAATTCTGCTTTGCGTTTCTCAATTGCTAAAAAGAGTGCCAACATAGCAGTACACAGCACAAACCAAGAAGATAAAATAATGTCGGTGGCAGCAGAACCGGCATAAGCTCGCAGCACAAATCCCATAGCAATAGACCCAATGTCCAAAATCACCATCCGTTTTAGCCGCAGATTATAGGCGATTTGTAATAAGGCGTATGCGGTGATAGCTGCACCCAATTGGGGCGATTTCAACCACCCAACAATCAGGGCGCTGGCTAGTAGCACCAAGGCCATTCCAATAGCAACGGGGATGGTGACTAATCCAGCAGCAATTGGCCGCTTACACTTGACAGGATGCTGACGGTCAGATTTGACATCTGCGATATCATTGATTAAGTAAAAACCACTTGATGCACAACAAAATAATACAAATGCTAGTAAGCTACCTAGTGAAGATTGCAAATTAATACTAAAAGCAAACAACGGCGCTGCAAACACTACTAAGTTTTTTGTCCATTGTCGCGGTCGTAGAGCAGCTAAATGATACATCAATTTTTTGGAGTTAGTTGCTATAGCAACTGAAGATTTTCCAACAAGTGAAGTAAGTCGAGAGCTCATAAATATCAAGCCTCTCTATAATTAAGAGAATGAGATTTCACAACTTTTCCAGGTTTATAACTTGCAAAAGTAAAAACCTTTAGAACTTTACTTGCTAGATATTACCTTGACTAAGTAATGCTTTAAGTATATGAAGAAATTCTTTATACAATTTTTATTAAAGTTTTATATAATCTTTTCCGGTAATTCTTAGTAATTCTAAATTTAAGATTTGATAAAGAATCAGAAAGCTATCCAATACTGATCAGGGTTTTGTCCAAAATCCCGCCCTAAAATAAATTCGTGACTCATAGCTAGTTCTGAAAAATATATGAAATCCAGCATTAAGAGGGATTTCCAAGAAAAAAATGTGTGTAAGATTGCCAGAAAATCGTCCAATGCTTGCAAAAGCAGGTGAAAATGAGCAGTAATTTTGGTGAAAAGAGGATACCAGTAGAGGAAGAGTACCTTTACTGGAGAGTCAGTTGAATCTACTGCATCATGACGTCAAACTGGCTCTAGCTTTGAATTGAAGGTAAAATTAGCTGGCGATCGCATTCATTCTTTTTTGGCTAGCTGTGGATTTAACCTCCGAAAGCTTTACCGCTTTTTTGTTACTGCTCCACTGATTCACCTTGTAAACTAAACTACTATTTTTCAGGCACGACTAGGCTGCAACAGTTTCTTCTGTATTTACTTGAACCCGATTATTATCACTCTCATTAATGTCATCATTGCTATCATTCTGAATCTCTACTTCATCTTCTACTGGTGTCTCTTCTAAAAGTTTTTCGAGGGAACCTATTAACTCATAATTTTCTTCATATGGAATCTCAGATATCAGTTTTTGCAAGCTAATTTCTGTTTCTTTAGGTTCTCTAACACAATCACCAAATAATTCCCGTACCTCTTCATAATCAATTACAAAACCATGTGAAGGATAGTCTCTGATCAGCTGTTCTGTAATCTTAAGCCTGTCTTTATTTAGTCTTGTTCCATAATCTCTTGCAACACTTATCTCTCTCTCTAGTTCTCCAAGACGTGCAGGCTGAATCTGAGTTGAAATTGGTGCAAGCAAATGAATAGTAATCCTAGCAGCAATATCCTCTAATACTTTTAAAGGAACGATTTTTCTCAATCCTGAATCTGAGAAATAAATGCCACTCAAGACCTGATCAAACATTTTAGGTGCTTGTTCACTAATGACTTTTAGAGACTGTTGTATATTTAAACCTGATTCCGTGGCGATATCACCATCTTTCATAACTTGGACATCAAGAGGTCCTAACTCACCTGAATCAGACATCACAATTTCATCAGATGCAATAGATAACAGCGTTCCCGCACTTTTACAGCGCCAGAAAATAAAAAGAATGAGCTTCTTGTAATTTTTCTTCAAGAATCTTGCTAATCTATAGGCTGAATTTAGATCTCCTCCATAAGTCGTTAAAAAGAGAGCAACGTGACTTTTGCTCTGGGAAGAGTTTCTAATTTCTTTAACTTTCTCAATCAAATGATTTACTTCTCTATGTTCCATGTCTGCATGGAAAACAAAAATATCAGCATCTAATTCTTGAGAAATTTGTTGAAGATATTTTTGAGCCTCTTTTTTTTGTGCTAAAAGCATAATTTTCACTCTCACTTTTCTATATTTGTTATATTCCTAAAATAGGAAGAAAATGTGAGTAACTTGTGAAGAAGTATTTTACAAAACTTGACGTAAAAATTTTGATTTACACATCTGTATTTATAAATAACAAGTAATATTTGTAATGTGCATAACAAGTTTTCAAATTTTTATGCATTTGAACCACAATAATTTGTGGGAGCGTACAACAGTACACTCCCACAAAATGGTTTATTCAAAAAGTTGAGTCATTTACAGTTATCTATCAAAAATAACACTGTAAATTACGTAATTACACTACCTGAAATCCAAAACCTAAACTTGCCCAATTATTTACATCCAATACATAGGAGTCAGCAGGTATAGTATTAGAATCAACTTTTGCTGTACTGGCGTTGTGTAAATCTTGCAGAAGACCATAGGCAACTTCTAGCGGATTTAATATTGGGAGAATACGTTGTTGATCGGCGCGGGGATGTTTAGCAGCTTTTAAGGCGTCGAGGGTTTGGGTAAAAGGAGCCGTGCTAAAGATTAATTGGGTTTCACTAAAGGAAGGTGGCCCTTGAATTACCCATTCAAAGCCAGATGTGGTTTGTGGTAGAGTCAGGGTTTCGCCGGAAGCAATGGTAATATTAGTCAGCTGTGGTTCTGAGGATTCATCAGTTTCTGTAACTTTTTGCCACGGATAGAGAGCGATCGCATTCTTCGCGCTATTTAGTCCTAAAAGCATACAGTATATTGGGCTGTTGCCCGTGTTTTGCACACGATAATGTACTCGACTACCGATAGGTATGGTGGCTATATGTCCGATTTCATTACTAGCTGATTTCTTGCTAGTAGATTCTTGAGTTGCAGTTCGCAGTGTTTCGCGATGCATGACTGTGCGAGGCGCAATACCACTAATTATCTCTAGACTTGCCTTCACACTCAAGCGAGAAGAACCTTCGTTGTCTGTGAGTCGCCACAATTTTGCTGCTAAAAGGGTTTGCAGTTTTGGACTTAACCTCTGTACTGCTACTTTGACTGCTTCTCCTGCTTCGCCAAAAGAATTGGGAATTTTTTCGCTGCTGGGAGAAAACAAGCCATAGCGACTGGGAGAGACAATCAATGAGGTAGAAGCGATGAAATCTTTGTTTTTGCTATCTGGACGTTTACCAAATACGTAGTCGGCTGTTTGTTCTCCTGCGACTACACTCGTCACATGAGCGACGGTAGCAAAGGCGCTGGTAGCATCTACTCGTTCAATTCTTTCTAATTCTCCATCGAGAGCAACTATTAAGTTGATGTTTCGGGGTAAGACTCGTACTGATTCTTGGACGAGTTGTCCGACTTGGGGAAAAGTTTTATCTTCAGAAGAAGAAATTTGAGTTTTTGCTGTTAAACCACTACGCGATCGCAAGATCAATTCTGTAGTTGCACCTGTTTGGTTCACCAGAGTCAATCGAGAATTTGCACTGTAGTGTTCCAGTACATGGGGTGGAATTCCTGCTAACCACACCAGTGCTGTTTTAGCATCTTCTTCGGTTGCTGTGATGACTCCCTCTGCACTAACCGTATCTGGGAAAAAGTTCTCGATAAATTGGACTCGTTGTTGATTTTTCTTGGCGAGCAATAAGCTTGGTTGCTGTGTGCTACCCAACTGCTGCATTGCACTCCCCACACGGGAGATAAATGCGGGAATTGTGATCTTTGGTGTTGTTTCCCATAGATATTGTGTCAAGGCGTATGTAAATAATCCTGCGCTAAAACCAGAATATTGTATTTCTCGTGCCACTTGATTCGGAGCAGAAGTTGCAGACAATACTACTCCCACCTGTTCTGTAGCGGCTTTTTCTCGGAGTTGTTTTTGCAAATCTAGTTCTGCATCTACTAAAATTGCTTCCTGTGGCGTCTGACAGGCGCGAATTCGCAAAGGAAGTACCAAACTATCAGGGGTATAGTAACTAGTATCTAATACTGCTGTAACTCGATCTGTAGGGAGCGATCGCAGCATCAATAGTAGGGTTTCTTCTAATAAATAGTTGACAGTTTTTGGATCTTGTGAACTTACTCCAATTCCATCTGCGGGAACCAGAGCATTTTGCATTGCTTCTGATGAGTCCCCCAAGCGGACACGACTACCATAGCCGCTAAAGTGGAAAACAACCACATCACCAGGTTTTGCTTGTCCAATTAAATGCTCCCAAAAAGCAGATTCAACAAATTCTCTGCTGGCTTGTTCGTCAGTCAAAGTCAAAATATCTGATGCTTTGAACCCAAAACGGTGAATCAAAACCTCTTTTTGTAATTCCACATCTACTAGACAACCATCTAGCGCTGGAATTTGGCGATATTGGTTAATACCCACCAATAATGCCAGTTTACGCGGACTGGGTTGTGCTAACGCCTGCTGATAACGAGTTCCTAATTGGAACCACTCAGCCTCTGCTACACCCATTACCGCTAATATGGAGCCAAACCGTTGGAAAAACGTTCGCCGCTTCATAATTGCTATCAGCCCTTAGTCCACCAGCTTATTAAGCTTATCGGGCAGAGGGCTGTAGTGTAAAGATTGGGGAAAGGGGATCTCCGATCCCCTTTCCCCATTCCCTAAACAGCTACTTTCATCGCCCGTGCTAATTCTGCTGCTACTTCTGGGCGAGAAAATTCTGGTGGGGGTAACTCGCCCCGACGCAACATTTCTCGTACTTTTGTACCCGATAGGTGAACACGTTCTTCTGGCTTGCTGGGACTAGTTTTGGTTGTCGCCATCTGCTTAGTACGGGTACAGTAGAAGGCATGTTCAAACATCATTGGTGTGATGCCAATTTCCTCTGGTTTAAACTCAGCGAAAATGTATTGAGCGTCATAGGTTCCGTAGTAATCACCAACACCTGCATGATCCCGCCCGACGATAAAGTGAGTACAGCCGTAGTTCTTGCGAATCAAAGCATGGAAAATTGCCTCACGTGGTCCAGCGTAACGCATCGCTGAGGGGTTAATTGCTAAAATCACCCGATTTTCGGGATAGTAATGTTCTAGGAGAATTTCATAGCAACGCATCCGCACATCAGCAGGAATATCATCATCTTTTGTTGCGCCTACCAATGGATGCAAAAATAGACCATCTACGATTTCTAGCGCACATTTTTGGATATATTCATGGGCGCGGTGGATGGGGTTACGAGTTTGGAAACCAACAACAGTTTTCCAGCCTTTCTGCTGGAATAATTGACGTGATTCGGCGGGATCAATTTGGTAGGCGGGGAAGTAGGGATGGGGATCGCGTTCTAATAACCACACATCACCTGCAAGATTCACAGGCCCTTGGTTGTAGACTACCTGCACACCGGGATGTTTTTCTTCATCGGTACGATAGACATTGATTGCTTCCCGTTGTTTGTCATAGCGATATTTTTGAGTTAGTTCTAAAACTCCGATAAATCTGCCTTCCGGGTTATCCAAACGCACCAAACCGCCTTCGGTCAGAGAGCCTGCGACTTCTTCGCTAACTGAAAGTGTAATGGGAATTGACCACACAGTACCGTTAGCCAGTCGCATTTCAGCAACAACGCGATCATAGTCCTGCTGGTTCATAAAACCAGTGAGCGGACTAAAACCACCGATCGCAATCATTTCTAAATCAGAAACAGCTCTCTGGTCAAGCTGCACGCGCGGCAAAAATTCGGCCTTGGAAAGAAATATTTCTTTTTGTTCTGGTGTAGCAATGCGATTAACTAACTGCCCACCGTGAGGAGGAATGCCTTGTGGATGATAACTCAACTTCGCCCCTTATTTGCCTAAATACAGTTTTTTTTAAGGTATGTTAATAACTTACCAAAATGTCAGTATGTATAGAGCAAAATTTGTAATTGTACTCAAAAGTAAAATAAATTTTTATTCGTTTCAGTTAAATTATGTATTTTCGCTGATTTTAAAAGCTTTTTTCACTAAGCAAGTGCGTTAATTATACTTTGAGGCATGACAAAAGACTGCGTATCTTTTTCGGATCAAGAAGAATTTGGCTAAAATTATCCAAATAAGTTCGTAGTGAGGACTTTAGTCCTCAAGAAAGGACTAAAGTCCTCACTACAAACCTTTGGTTATTTGCGCTATCTTACTTAACTAATTTCGTTGCATTTTCAGCAATTCTTGAGGAGAAGCTAACAATTTGATTTTAGTATAAAGAATTTCTCGCTGCTGATTGAGGACAAATTGCCATAAAACATTAACACCACACCAAGAAGTTTGTGCTTTTCCTCTCACCTGAAATTGAATAAGACCTTCTTCTAAAGTTTCAGAGATTCCTTGCTGAGGATAAGCTTTAATACCTAAAGCTTCTTTTTTCAAATAATTAGCGATCGCCTCTGATCCTATTATCCCAGATTCAAATGGTGGATGCATAACACCATCATTTGCAAATAAATTAGCAGTAGCATCAAAATCTCCTGCATTTAAGGTTTGAAAGTAACCGAGGATCATTGGTTCTGTAATTCCTTCAATAGTTAATTCTTGTGTAGTATTTGCAGCTGATTGTGATAAAACCATAACATTAACTCCAATTTATATTTCCATTAATTTACAAATAAAAATTAATTTAAAACCTGCTAGAGATGTATTTTTTATATTGGCTAGTAGTTAGTGGTCAGTCTATCAATACAACTTACTACAGTGTTTTATTAGTTCGTAGCGAATTCTATACGGAAACACTCTGCGTGACTCTGTGTTTAAGATTACGCCTAACCCAACAAAAATTAAGATAGGTGTTGGGTTTCCAAGCACCAAAACTGATATGAAAAATGCTCTTCAATTTTCCCAATCAGTTGATGAGGATATAAAGAGCAGTTTAGTAGTTGGAAATAAGGCAATACGGTTCAGTTAAGAAGAAATGTAGGTTGGGTTGAGCGCAAGCGAAACCCAACAAAGCCTTGATAATGTTGGGTTACTCTGCGATCAGCCGCGCAGGGCGCGTCTACGTTCCTCAAACGCCAGGTGCTACAACTCT
>NZ_JBHFLM010000104.1:0-4994 GCF_041928655.1 Pelatocladus sp. BLCC-F211
CCATGAGGATTTCAAACAGTTAGTAATGTTTGTCATACTGTCTATATTAATTACTCACTAATTTACGTGATTATATTTAATTGAAATTGTATCTATTAGTACTAGTATATGTGCTACAAAATGAAGTGCGGAATGTGGGATCTATCATCGCCAACCTCCTCAAAACTGATCTCAATCCCAAACTCAGAGCAGGTTGCTTGGATAAGCGCGATTTTCGCCAGATCTTGCTTTCCAAACAAGTGAATCCGCTTTTTATGCTCTGGAAAAAAGGCTCCATAGGCAAGAATTTGCCTTAGCGCTTCTTTCCAGTTGTCGATATTTTTGACTTCAATGATTTCTGATGTTGTTAATAAGTCAATTCTGCCGATAGCTGTTGTTACCTCTACTTGTCCGCCAAGCTCCTGGTGCAACCTGTTTCTGATTCTCGTTTCTATGTTGCTAGTCTGTTTTGCAAATTTAGCGACTATCGTAAGATCGCCTCTTCGTTTTAATGCCTTAGTCGCTCGATAAAAGGCTGCTGTTGATATTTCCCATTCTTTGCAGAATTTTGTCACGTCATCAACACAAAGGTCTTTCGCTTCCGGCTGCGTCAGCCCTTTAATAAAAAGTAGGTATCCAGGCGTTGCAATATGGTTGAGCTTGTAAAGCAATCTAATCTCTGCTTCAGAAAAACAAGCACACTGACCGTCGCGTAATTTTGAATTTGCTATACTCTTATTCATTAACTTCTCTCTTTGGATGAGTAGAAGCCATCCTTAATTTGGTGCTAGCGTAAGTTTGTTGTTTTATGTGTGTTGGTTGCTAGCACCAGATGGCTTCTGGATTTTTAGCTACCAACAACCTTTTCTGAGCTTGTAAGCGGATGTCGCTGCTTGCCCAATACATTTTCAACTATGTAAATTGCGGGTTTAATTTGGACGATCGCTCGCTCAACATCTTCCACCAAATCAGATCTGACATAGGCTGAGTAAGATTTTTTCGAGCCAGTAGGGCCATAGTTGCAGCCGTACTCCCAAGTCATTTTTTCTCCTCTCCTTCTTTGGTAGAGATAGCCTGAGATTTTATTTCCTCTTCGTGAGGCTAGTGGATTGCGGACAGTAGCCCGGTTTTCTTCTGGTATAACAGGATATTTCATGCTGCTTTTTCTTCCTTTTTTTGAACAAGTTTGACCTCGCTGGTGTGCAAGGTGTGTATGAGCTTGGTGTTCGGCTCAAAGCACTTGAGCCATCCTCCCTCTTGGGGTTCGATGACTTCAAATGTGTAGCCGTGTTCTGATGGCTGGTCGTTTATCCCCTCAACCAAGTCGCCAGCCTCATAGGTATTTGCTTCTTTGAGTTTGGTTAGGTACTCTGCTGCCTGTTGATGAAGTGTGTCTCCAATCCAATCAAGCTCAGAATCGTCGTTGGTTGAGTGAATGTGGTTGGCAATTATTTCTGGGACTTTTTGAACAAACTCTTTCTGCAATTTGGTTTTGGCTAACAGAAACAGTTCTCTCAGGTTTTCTTTTCGCCTTTGCGTCAACTCGATAATTTCGTACCAAGTGGTATTGTTGAGTCTAGCTCTAGAGCGGATGCCGTCTAAGAAGTTTTGAATGGCTTCGGTGTCGGGCTTTTGGTACGTGGAAGACCCCCGTGGCTGTGTTTCTGGCTGACAAGGTTCTTCGTCGAGTGATAAATACTCAAATGCAACGTGGCTTTTGTAAGGGTGTCCCTCGTCAATATGGCAGCCGCTTTCTGTCACTTCATGCACTACGCCACAACGCTTAATGCCGCCACTCGTGTACTTGACGCGATCGCCTACCTTGAATGGCGACTCAACTATTTCTTCTGCGCTCTCTTTTGGCTCTTCAGGCGTGGTTGTATTAATCCCTGCTACTTCCAAAATTTTTGATTGCCAAGTGAGCAGGGTTTCACCCAAACCAGCATCAAACATTTCTTGCTTAAGCTGCGCGATCGCATTAATTACACCCGCAGCTTTTTGTCCTACTTCTGCTAATTTTTCTTGTTTTTGTTGTAGGGTGGTTATCTGCTGTTTAAGAAGCTCTATTTGTTGGGATATTTGATTGATTTCTGGTAAGGATAGTTGAAAATCTGGCAATATTTGAGTTGCTTCCATAGTTGTATTAATTGTGTTGTTTAGATTTGCTTCGGTATTTGCTGTGTGACTTTTATTGTCGTCACGAATTGTGACTAGAACTGCTTTTTGTTCCAGTCTTTTAGCGGCTTCTAGGCTATTTATGCCTGCAACTAGCATCCCTTCTGATGTAGCAACAATTTCAGTAATAGCACCGCTATATTTAAAAGATTTGATGATATTTTGTACTTCGATTTCATCAATACTTGCGTGTGGAGGTATTGTAATATCGAGGGGATTACAAATTCTTTGATCTAGCGCAATTGATGATGTTTTTCTTTCGAGAGTTTGTGTCATAATTAGAGTTAAGAATTTTGAAAGTATTTCGCACTTCTTTCCAAGAGATGTGCGTTTTTTATTCAACAAGAAAGAGCTTGCCGCCACGTTTTACAAGTTTCTTTTGCCCTGCCAATATTTTTAAATAGTCAATCACTTCGTTTCTTCTAATACCTGTGTTGGTGGATAGTTCTGTGATTGTTGAGCCTATGCGAAGGTGGTCTTTGATGCTTTCAAATGCAAGGTCTGTCGGGGCTTCTCTGTACATTAGGTGGTAGACGGCTTGCCGCGCCGTGAGCGTGGTTGGTTTTTAAAGATGCGTCGTTTTTCTGGTAACTCGGCTAATCTAGCCAAGCAGTTGGTGATGTGAAATTGAAATTCACTGCCGACAATTCGGTAGTCAACACCAGGGCGGAATAATCCTCTTCTTTTGAGCCGCCGCAGCTGTTCGGGGCTATTTAGTCCCAGGCGTTCGTAGGCGGGGTCGGTGTTGTACCACTGTCTGTTGGTTTGTGGGGTTGGGCTGGGGCTGGCTCCGAGTTTTTCCGCCAGTACTTCAGCGAGGATGTCGAGAGGGAAGTTAGATGCTAGGGCTTTGATTTGCTCTCTGGTGAGGTTGGTGGTTTTGTACGGGGGACTGCGTTCCATATGTCCTCAAAACAGTGTTAGTTGAATTGGAGTGTTTTGAACTTCAGTAACTGGCTCTAGCCAATGAGCAAATTCCAATATGGGGACTGACCACTCTGGGTATTTAACCCAGACGCACTCAATTCCTCCTGGTGATGTCCAGGTCTTGGTGACTTCGCCAACGCTGTTTAGAAGCATTGTTCCGTTGATTTTGCGAACTTTAATGCCAGCACTGAGATTTTTATGCATGATGTCAAGCTTGCCATGCGTATAAATTAATACGTTGCTGCGGAGTTAATTTCACAGATTTTTGCCCTTTGATTAAATATATATGTATTTGCTGTTATATGATATTATCATATACATAAAAATAAATACCAATTCAACAAAATATCTAAAATTGGTAAAATCCATTTAATTCATATACATGAAAAAAAATGGCCCGGAAACAACCAGAGTCTTCAGAACCCAAGGTAGAAACCCGCGGACGCAGGTTATCCTACGAAACGAAAAAGAATCAGGTGAACATGACTTTGACGGAGACTGCCACGAGCTTGCTGGATGCAAAGGCTGCGGAGATGAATCTGACTCGCAGCGAGCTTGTGGAAAAGATGGCACGCGCCGTCGTTCCCAATATCACGGAAGCTCAGATAATGGGGGAGCTATTAATCAGCTAGTTGCTGACTATAAAGAGCAGCTAGCTGATAATGAAATAGAGATAGAGGCGCATGAAGCAGAAATAGAAGCGCGTGAAAAAGCGATCGCTCGACTAAAGTCAAGGAATCAAAAGCTTAAAGAACAGCTTTCTCGCCTACAAGAATTGAGGAGTGATTTGAGCAAATAACCGTCGTTTGTGACGGTTATTATTTTTGCTCTCTTGAATCCTCCCCGTCAGAGGGCAAAGCCTAAAGGCGGGGAGGATGCAGCGATCACACTTGTGGTTAGTTGATCCTGCAACGCTAAAGAATAGATTTTGATTCAAAACAAATCTTCCAGATTTCCTTGGGGATAATTCCTTCAGCTTCTTTAGCAATTTGTTCAAATAGTAGCGGGTTATCCTCTGGCAATAAAGTGATAATTTTGGTTGCAGTGTAGGTTTTATCTTCTTCAGTAAAAGATTGCCCTAAGTAATACTCAGGAGGATGATGTTTTTTTACATCTATAGACAAGTGCTGTAATCTAGTTTCTCCTTCGTAATGAACAAAGGCTATAGCATCCTTCCAAACTTCCTTACTTTTTTGACTTAGCATTTTTCTCCTCAAATACGCAAATCCAAGTTAGTACACCATCTTCAAATATTTGCTCTGTTCCAAAAACCGTTAAGGAGTAGGCGTTCACGTAGACGCGGAGCGGCTTCGGTAGGTAGTGTGCCGGATGGCATGTCGCTCTGCGATTTTTGGGCTTTATAATGTTCGGAGCTAGCGAGTAATGTTCGGAGCTTGCTGTGCGATCGCTCTGCGGTTTTTGGGTTTCATAAGTTGGTAGTCTTTGAGAACCAACATGAAAACTCCGCAAAATAAGTCGCTCAAGCAAAGTGTTCCACCCGTACCAGAACCCAAGACGGGCAACCAAGCTGTTGATGAACTTAGGGCGATTAGAGAAGAACTGGCGCTGCTGCGACGAGATGTCGCTAAGGCTAACCGAGAACTGTCGCTCAAGGTTGCTTTTGGGGTCATTGGTTCTCTAATTCTGATGTGGGTGGTTGGCGGATTTTTGGCTATTTTGCTGCCTAGCTTGATTCGATGACGGATGGGAATCCGTACTTTTTTGCAGCACAATATGACGGGCGTAAGCCCGTTTTACTTATTAAGTTGTCAACTGGAGTTTAGACTAAGCCATGCAAAAAGACCCAGCAGGGCTGAGTTAATCAGAGACTTAGCAAAAGTATGAATAATCTTAGGTATTAAACAGCAACCGATGGTTTTTTCCGTGGTCGGGTTACGGTTTTTTTAACAATA
>NZ_JBHFLM010000105.1:0-33545 GCF_041928655.1 Pelatocladus sp. BLCC-F211
GTGAATAAGTAAGCGCAACGCCTGTATCGCATCGGTAGCAGGTCTGAGCGTCTAGAGGCATCTTGACAATGCCCATTTGGATTCGGCTGTTGCTGAATCTGATGCGAGAATCTGCGTCTCTTCAGAGCGCAGAGTGTCAACCACTGGTTCATGGCGCGTGTAGCAGAAGTAGGGGCCGTTGATGGGAATGGTTTTACCTTGCACTTTGTCAGCCCAGCCTGCATAGTAGCGATAACAGGCAATAACCAGCTTTAAATCACCATAAGAACTATGCAGTGGTTTACCGTTGTCTAGGGTTTCTAACCGCGCCAACTCGTCGATATTTTGCTCAATTAAATCTGCTAGTTTGTAGAGTAACTCACCTCGACGAGTGGCAGACATATTGCGCCATTCTCTATGATTGAAAGCCGCTCTAGCTGCCTCCACAGCCTTATCTACATCCGGAGCGTCTGCTTCCGCAACATCACAGATGACTTCGCCTGTAGCGGGGTTAATCGTTTCAAACCTTTTACCACTAATGCTTTCTACCCACTCGTTATTAATCAGCAGCTTGGTTGGACCAATTTTCACCTGTTGTTCGGGTCTAGTAGCTGTAACCATCAGGTGCTCCTTAAGCCTTAAGCTTTTGTTAAAAAACTATTTGAAATCTAAACTTTCCAATAGGTCTATTAATATGCTGCTCTGCTTATAGGAAATAGTGTGATTTTATTTATATAAATTCTGATTTTTTTACATCCAATTTACATAAAAAATTACGCAATTAATCAGGATAATTATGTTACATTGTACGCACGATGGGGGCTATTCCCGAAAGCAATGTTACCGTGCCAAAGTCAAATCTACTAAAAACAGTTTATGAATCGTCGTGAATTTATTGGTTGGGTAGGTGTGGGGAGTTTAGCCAGTTCTCTACCTGTAGTCATTGCAGCTTGTTCTTCTCAAACAAAATCCGAATCGAGTACCAGTCCTGTGCGTGCTGATGGTTTTCAAGTAGTTGGCAAAGTGGCAGATTTGGACAAAAACGGCCAACTCTTGAATGAGGAAATTGCTGTTGGGAAGGTGTTAGTAATTAAAGATTCTGCTAATACTAGCAATCTAATTGCCGTCAACCCTACTTGTACCCATAAAGGCTGTATCGTGGGATGGAATAAAGACCAAAACGCTTTTGTGTGTCCCTGTCATGGCTCCAAATATGCCAGTGATGGCAAAGTGATCAATGGCCCAGCAGCTCAACCTCTTTCTACGTACACAGCCAAAGTGGAAGGTAATGAAGTTTTGGTGAAAGGAAGTTAACACTCAACAGTCAATAGTCAATAGTTAAGGGTAAAGGGTAAGTGTTCAAGGTTTTTCTTTTCCCTTTCTCATACCCTTTTTTCCCTTAACCCACAAGTATTAAAATGCACCCAATGATCAATAGATAACGCTCTTTGATCTAACCGATGATTTTAGACACTCTTTGTTAAAACATCTGAGTTCGGCCACAAGTAAGTCTTGCTCTGCCTGATGCAGATGCTGTGTAACTGTTTTTGGGATTTTGTTTTTTAAGATTCAATACGTTGATTATCAAGCAATTAACCGGTTTTCGCTCGACAAAAAATCACAGAATCTTAGTGATATTACTAATTGATTTTTTTCAATTAATTTGATATATACATGATTCAAGTTTGTGCCTTTGCACCTCCCGTGAGTTGATAGGATTGGAAAACGGCATAGATTTTAGGTTGTTGTCTGGTATGAATATTTCTGGTGATCGTTCATCAAACTTGGTTGCAATAGCTAAAAGAACACGTCTGGCGGCACTCAAGTTGTCAGTTTTATCAACTGAGGCAAAAAATCAAGCGATCGCAGCGATCGCTCAAGCTTTAGAATCAGCAAAAGACGAAATTTTGCAAGCGAATGTTGCTGATTGTCAAGCAGCAGCAGCAGAAGGAATTGCTAAACCACTTTATAAACGCTTGCAGTTAGATGAGTATAAATTAAAAGATGCGATCGCAGGAGTAACAGATGTTGGTAAACTTCCTGATCCTGTGGGTGCGGTACAGATAAATCGTGAACTTGATACAGGTTTAATTCTCAAGCGGATCACTTGTCCTTTGGGTGTTTTGGGTGTGATTTTTGAAGCACGTCCAGAAGCGGCTATTCAAATTGTGGCTTTGGCGATCAAGTCGGGTAATGGTGTAATTCTTAAAGGTGGTAAAGAAGCTATTCCTTCTTGTGAAGCCATAGTCCAAGCAATTAAACAGGGATTATCTGCAACTGCTGTTAATCCTGATGTGGTGCAGTTGTTGACAACCAGAGAAGAAACTTTAGAACTTTTAAAATTAGATAAATATGTAGACTTAATTATTCCTAGAGGTTCTAATGCTTTTGTGCGGTTTGTCCAGGAAAATACTCGTATTCCCGTACTAGGACACGCTGACGGTATCTGTCATCTCTATATAGATCAAGCTGCTGATTTGGAAAAAGCAATCACCATCACTGTTGATGCAAAAACACATTATCCGGCTGCGTGTAATGCCATTGAAACCTTGCTAATTCATGCCGATATCGCCCCGAATTTTCTACCAAAGATTGCTGAGGCTTTGCAAACACAAAATGTTGAATTAAGAGGTGATGAACACAGTCGCGAAATTTTACCAAGTCTGATATCAGCAACAGACATAGACTGGGAAACTGAATACAGCGATTTAATTTTGGCAATTAAAATTGTAGATTCTTTAGAAACAGCGATCGCTCATATTAATGATTATGGTTCCAAGCATACTGATGCGATCGTGACTGAAGACCCAGAAGCGGCTAACATTTTCCTGGCGCTGGTAAATGCAGCAGGAGTTTATCACAATTGTTCGACTCGCTTTGCAGATGGTTTCCGCTACGGTTTTGGTGCAGAAGTGGGAATCAGCACCCAACAAATGCCACCGCGAGGTCCTGTTGGCTTAGAGGGGTTAGTTACATACAAGTACCAATTAACAGGTGATGGACATATTGCCGCTACTTACACAGGTGCTAATGCCAAATCCTTTACTCACAAGGATATAAAATAAGCAAAAAATTTCACAAGGCAGAGGGCAACCCACCCTTAAAAGAGTGGGATTGAAACGATGACTTTTTATACCTCGCTGCTTAGAGCCACAGTATAATTATCGATTTAAATGATTGGGGAGGTTTGTAGTGAGGACTAAAGTCCTCACTACGAACTGATGTGAAGTTGGAAGCCTACACTAATGCTTTAAGCAACGCCTGAAGCTTGAGTTGAATTTCTGCGAGTTCTTTTTCAGGATCGGAACCTGCAACAATACCAGCACCAGCGTAAAGTCTGGCGCGCGAGCCATCTATAAGTGCGGAACGAATACCCACAATAAACTCACAGTTACCGTCTGCGTCTACCCATCCCAAGGGTGCAGCGTATAAACCTCTCTCAAAGCTTTCGTAACGGCGAATTTCGACACAGGCTGCATCTGGTGCGGTTCCAGCAACTGCTGGCGTGGGATGTAGTTGGGAAACTATTTTTAAAGGATGCACTTCATCGGGAACGATCGCGCTAATTGGTGTCCATAGATGCTGAATATTAGATAATTGTCGCAACCGGGGTGGTAATATTTGCGGTAATAAACCTAGTTGCGAGAGACGTTGAGTAATAAAATCAATTACTAGGGAATGTTCGTGTCTTTCTTTTTCACTATTGAGTAAGCGATCGGCATTAGTAGCATCTTCAGCAGGTGTTTCGCCTCTTGCTGCACTACCTGCTAACGCATCGGTGATTAATTGTTGATTGTGAATACTAATTAAACGTTCTGGACTTGCACCAATAAAGTTTTGTCCTTTGCCGTTGCTTGTAGAGAAAACATAACAATTCGGATGTAGCTGTCGCAAGTTATGTAAAGAATTAAACAAATTAAATGTGGTATTGGATCGAACATCTAGTGCATCTGCTAGTACAATTTTACTGACATGGGTAGATTGAATTGTTTGAAGAGCAGACAACACCGAACGCTTGAATTTTTCTGGATTAGCTACAGATTTTTTACTAAATTTTGGCTCTTGAAAATCCTGATGGGGAGAATAAAATGTTGAAGAGTTAATGATTTCAATTTTTCTCCACAAATTTTGCAAGATTCTTTCAATATTTACTTCCGCATGAATGATAAAATGAGCAACTAAGATACAGCATTCGTCTTTAACAGCTATTTGCCAACGAGGAAGAAAAATTGTCGCTGCTGGAAATGGATAATTTTCTTGTTGGTTTCGCTCAAAAAAACTAAAACCACAAAAAAATAGTGGTTTGGAAAAACATCTTTCTGTATCGCCAAAATTAATTATATTTTTTAAACAATATTTGATAAATGCTTCAGATTTTGTAAATCTTTCTTTTCCCTCTATTTGTAATTTTGCTACGGCATCAATTGCAGCGATCGCTTCTTTTTTTCCTTGGTTTTCCCAATAAAAATTTAGTTGATGTGGTTGTGCTAGTTTATCAAGTACTACCAAGGGATCAACCAAGTTAGTTTCTAGGGCAATACTGGCAATTTGAGTGGAATTATTTTTTATACTCTTGCGCTGAACAGCAAAAAGAAATTGGTATAGTTCCCTATTATATACAAAAAAGTCAGCGGCACATGGTGAAACTGTCATGGATCTAAAAATAGTAAATTTTTTTGAAGTAATCTTCCTAAACAGTGATAAATCATGGTCGTATTTCTACAGGTAACATAAACAGTCACTGTTTCACCAGCGTGTTGGCTCTGCCAAATTATGGTTTTGCAATACCATGTGTGGTCTTGCCTAGCTTTGCGCTGCATGTTGTGACTAATAGCAAGAGATTAATTTCATTCGTAGAAAAATATTTCTTGATGATGTTACCTGCATATGGTTTGAATAAAAACCATAAGTTTTAGGCATAAGTAAAGTCCTAACAATATAATTCATTGTGACTGATGACTACAAATTTGATTTCGTATCCCAAAAATCATCCCAAAAATAAGCTATGGATGGCGGCCATAAAACCGCCGATGTATAGCGTTGCTATTATGCCTATCTGGGTAGGAACGGCTGTAGCGTTTGCGGAAACGAAAATTTTGAATTGGGTCGTTTTTGGTGTTTTCTTCGCTGCGGCAATTTTAATTTTGGCATGGGAAAACCTCAGTAATGATGTTTTTGATTCTGATACGGGAATTGATCAAAATAAACATCATTCTCTGGTGAACTTAACAGGTAACAAACTATTAATATTTTGGTTAGGAAATCTATTTTTGTGTTTAGGTTTGCTGGGAATACTAGCGATCGCTTGGTGGCAACGTGACTGGACTGTAATTGGGTTAATTTTGGTCTGCTGTGCTTTAGGCTACGTTTACCAAGGGCCTCCCTTTCGTTTAGGATACCAGGGTTTAGGTGAAATCCTCTGCTTTTTTGCCTTTGGGCCAATTGGCATGTCGGCAGTATACTACAGTCAAACTCAAAGCTGGTCAATACAGAATTTAGCAGCCTCAGTGATTGTTGCTATCCCCACAACTTTAATTTTGTATTGTTCCCACTTTCACCAGGTTACAGACGATTTAGCAGCAGGGAAGCGATCGCCTATTGTCCGTTTGGGAACCAAAAGAGGCGCACAAGTTCTGAGTTGGTTTACTGCTAGCATTTATTTCCTCACCTTACTATTGGTTCTGGGGGGAATTTTTCCTGTGTGGACATTACTGAGTTGGGTGAGTTTACCATTCGCAATCAAATTATGTCGCCACGTCCAGCAAAATCACAGCTACCCAGAAAAAGTCAGTAACTGTAAATTCATCGCCGTCACTGTGCATTTTTGGTGTTGCTTGCTGTTTGGTGCGGGATTTATGTTTTGACGACCTTGAGAAATTGATTTGACCTAGAGGTAGTGAATTATAAATTTGAATTTCGTTCTTACCAGCGAAAATTTGTGCGCGGTATTGCTACGAGTCACGGTATTTGGGAGATTCGTGAAGGTATTATTCTTCGTCTCACAAATGAAACGAACAAAGTAGGTTGGGGAGAAATAGCGCCGATTAGCTGGTTTGGTTCGGAAACTTTAGCACAAGCCTGGGATTTTTGTCGCCAGCTACCAAAGGAAATTACTGAGGACACTATTTTTTCCATCCCTGATCAGTTACCCGCTTGTCAGTTTGGATTTGAGTCAGCACTTTTTTCTCCACCCACTCTAAACACTCCCCTCACCCATAGCGCCTTACTACCCGCCGGAGAAGCAGCACTACAAGCGTGGGATAATTTGTGGCAACAAGGGTACTCTACTTTTAAATGGAAAATCGGTGTTTATCCAACGCCTGTTGAACTAAAAATTTTAGATTTACTCACGCAAAGCTTACCAACTTCTGCAAAACTGCGATTAGATGCTAATGGTGGATTGAAGCAAGAGGAAGCAAAGTTGTGGTTAGAGAGTTGCGATCGCCTGAATACTAATATTGAATTTCTTGAACAACCTTTATGTGTGGAGCAATTTCCGCAAATGCTGGAGTTGAGTAAATGCTACAAAACAGCGATCGCTTTAGATGAATCTGTTGCTACACTCCCACAGCTAAAATACTGTTTTCAACAAGGTTGGCGAGGAATTTTTGTCATTAAACCAGGAATCGTCGGTTCTCCATCCCAGCTGCGTCAATTTTGTCAACAGCATGAAATTGATGCAGTGTTTTCATCTGTGTTTGAAACTTCTATTGGCAGAAAAGCAGCCCTGCAAATAGCAGTAGAATTATCCAGACACAATCGGGCAATGGGTTTTGGTATTAATCATTACTTTGCTGAAGATGAGGGGATCGGGGATTGGGGAGCAGGGAGAGTAACCAACGCCCAATGACCAATGACCAATGACAACCAACAAAAAATGGAGATTTTAGGAAATTTTAGTTTGGTGTGCGATCGCAGTCATGAACTGGCACAATTAACTGAAGCATTTTATTCAGAGTTAATAAATTTCTCTTACTGCCAAACAAAACCAAAAGTCATTTTAGCGGAACGTGAATCCGTGCGATTTTTAGCAGGTTTTATTGCTGCTTATACTGCTAATTGTCCTGTTTTTCTTTGTAATCCTAACTGGGCAAAACAAGAATGGCAACAAGTTTTTGATTTAGTACAGCCAGATATTATTTGGGGAGTCAGTCATAACGAATTGGTTATCAATAATAACAAAAACAATTACCAATTACCAATTACCAATTACCCATATATCATGATTCCCACGGGCGGTTCATCTGGTAATATCAAATTTGCTGTTCACACCTGGGAAACTCTCACAGCTTCAGTACATGGATTTACAAAATATTTTCAACTACAAAAAATCAATTCATTTTGTGTATTGCCTTTATATCATGTCAGTGGGCTGATGCAATTTATGCGCTGTTTTACCACTGGTGGTAAATTGGTAATTTCAGCTTTTAAAAAATTAGAAAATAGTATTAAATTATATCAATTTGAGACAGCAGATTTTTTGATATCTTTAGTACCAACTCAGCTACAAAGTCTCTTGCAAAACTCAAATTTAACAGCATGGTTGTCCCAATTTCAAACAGTTCTTTTAGGAGGTGCGCCAGCTTGGGATGAAATTTTAGAAAAAGCAAGATATTATCAAATTAAATTAGCCCCGACATATGGCATGACAGAAACCGCTTCTCAAATTGCCACACTTAAACCAGATGATTTTCTCAAAGGAAAAGTTAATAGTGGTCAAATTCTTCCTCATGCCAAAGTTAGAATTAGCAACGAAAAAGGCGAATATTTAAATAATCATCAAACAGGAAATATTATCATTCAAGCAGAATCTTTAGCTCTTGGTTACTATCCCCTAGTTCCTAACCTCCAAACCATAGCCTCTAATTTCCTAACAGATGATATAGGGTTTATAGACAACGAAGGTTATTTAAATATAGTCGGGCGTAAGAGTGACAAAATCATCACTGGTGGAGAAAACGTCTACCCCACAGAAGTAGAATCAGCAATCAAAGCAACTGCAATGGTAACTGATGTTTGCGTCGTGGGTATACCCGATCAACATTGGGGACAAGCAGTAACAGCTATTTATGTTCCGAAAAACTCAAATCATTCTGTAGTAGAAATTCAAAACTTACTCAGAAATCAACTCAGCAAATTTAAACTTCCCAAACATTGGATTGCTGTGGAAAACTTACCTCGCAATTCTCAAGGGAAAATCAATCGACAGCAATTACAAGAAATCGCTTTAGAAATCGTAAAAAATTCGGAAAAATAGCCTTTACAAGTTAACTCTTGGCTTTTGAGTGTTCAAATCGCCTCTCTCGATTTTCTTCTCTCTGCTTTTTCCGCTTCTGATGCGTTCACTTCTAACCATTCAATCATCTGCTGAGGTAAATCTGTTTTTTGCCTACTAGTGGTGTCAATACAAACATGTCTGGTAAATGCCTTAGCTACCATCACATCTGCTACTAAAATTTCGTAATTGATTTCAAATTTTTCAGCACTCAGTTTTTGTGGTATCAAAGTAACAACTAATTTATCACCACAAAATATGGGGCGAAAAAAATCTACATTAGCATGAACAATAGGATAAGCTACCGATGGGTTACTAAAAAACTCCTTAATATTAATACCAAATATTTCTAAAGATTCTTCATAAGCTTCATGGCAAAAACTTAAAACATTGGCAAAGTAAACTACCCCAGCAGCATCGGTATCTTGAAAGCGAACGGTACGATGATAGTTAAAAGACATTTGTAGCAACCAAAATTATATTCTCTGGCTAATAGCTTAACTCCACTAAACTGAATTAAAACCCGCACTTAATTAAACTAAAGGATGATATACATCTTCAGAACTAGGATTAAGGTAGGGACGCCGTAAATCTATTCCGAAACGTGCAAAATGTTGGTAGATAGTTTGTATTCTTTGTTGGGTAGAATTTTGCCCTTTTTGCCAAGCTTCTAACAATGCATTAGCGACAATTTGACAACGATTCATGCCAAAACTTTCTTGAACAACAAATTTTTGGGCTGGTTCTTCAGCTAAACTTAGCCCAGGTGCTAAATACTTTGTAAATAAGGGAATTTCTGGATGAAAATGAGATTTGTGTTGTTTATACACAGTTTGCAGAACTTCTCGCACTACCCAATAGTTGTGGCGTTCAAAGTAAAGAACCCCTGAGTCAAAACGTTTATAAGCAGAGGGATTATACGGAACTTGAAAGCTAAATGCAATACCAGCAGCATTGAGTTGCAATGTCAAGCTTTCCATGAGAGCGATCGCCCCCACCGGAGTTAAATTAAAATAAATCCGTCCTTCTCCTAAATCGCTATCAGGATTTTCACTTAGTCTTTGGGCAATATTGCTAACTGCGATGTAGCAACCATTTTGCAATCGATTTTTTGGCATCCAAATACTTATGAAATCGCCAACCCTGACAGATCGCATCATTTGTTCTATGTGATGTTCACTTTCAACATGTAATGTCAAACCACCTTTAATTACGGCTAAACTACCATCTGGTTCGCGTTGCAACACCTGCCAACCAGAGTCATAATACCCAGTACCGTGATTGCTAGAGTGTAATTGGTCATACAGTTGCCAATCAATTCCCAAAACGGAATTATTTTCTAAATTTTTGTGAGGTAAAAAATTGTTAGGTTCAGCATTCACTGCTAAAACACTTTGTAATGAGCCATTGTAATAAATACCGTAGATAAAATTTCTGACTAATAAAATTAGATATTTCTGTTGTATTGCTTGGGAATTTTTTTGAAATCTTTGTGCCAACTGATTCGGCAAAGCAAAGGATTGATAATTGGGATGGTAAATGCAAAAATTAGACTCGATTTGAATATTGCCGGCAATATCGAGTAGAGAATTTAGCAAATGCTGGTCAGAACAATCTATCATGACTTTGAATCTCTCCGTTTACCTTTTTTGTGATCAACATCCACGCAAACGGGTTTTACTGTAATAAAGTCGGACTAAATTCTGTTCGTTTTCCGTTTGAGGATGTTTGGTAGATTTCACAAAAGGTTTGATAATTTCTGATTCAGAGATTCCAAAAACTGTCATGATAGATTCTTGTGGTCTTGTGAGTAGACTTTTGGCAACTTGTAGCGTTGCGATGCCACTGTTATCAAAATATTTACGGTCTTGAATTGTTGCTTGTAACTGATGAATTAGTACCAAACCGGCAAACTGTACTACTCGTTGGATGAAGTCGCAACGGTAGTCCAAAATGCTGGGGAAAGCATCAAGATAAGCTTGAATTAAAGCAACTATAGAAGGATGAAGAACTTCTAGTGGTGTTGCGGCTAATTCTAGAGATTCTTCTAATTTGATGGACGAATCTACCACCAGGCTTTCTAACCAAATTTTCAAATAGCTTGCTACTAAGGTTCCTAAATCAAAGGCAGGATCTCCCCAACTACAAGTTTTCCAGTCAATGATACGGATCAAGCAGTTATCTAGTTGTTCCCATCGAGAATGCACTAAGATATTTTCTAGTTTGAGGTCGTTGTGAGTTAAACAACAAGGTTGCCATAAAGATGCTAACTCTGCAATCGCTGATTCTAAACTTTCATAACGTTGATAAAGAATATAAAACTTGAGCGCATCAGTCGGAACACTACCAAAAATCTCCGAACTAAATGACTCCATTCCTTGGGCGGGATTATAAAACTGATAGCGAAATTGCCCTTGGGGAGCAGTTGCCATAAAATCACGATACTCACGCTGATTAAATGTGGCACGATGCAGTACACCCAAGCTAGCACCGATGGCGCTGGCTATTTCCAAGGGATAAATATCGTTTTGTTGATAAAAATTACCTAATTCAAAATATTCCGTTAGATAGTTGCGAACAAGTATACATTCGTCTTCATCAAAATGCAGTAATAGTGATCCGATCTCCGCAATATTTCCTAAGACTGGAAACTGCTGCAATAACTGATGGAATAACCATTCATTAAATAATTCTTGGGGAATACCATCATGTTCGATGTTACGTTCCTGCTTCACTAATAATTTGCGATCGCTTCCCAAATTTATCAATAAGTTTATATTTTTATTGCTACTTTCTACTAACTCAGAA
The DNA here is from genome assembly GCF_041928655.1 of Pelatocladus sp. BLCC-F211. Lineage (NCBI taxonomy): Bacteria > Bacillati > Cyanobacteriota > Cyanophyceae > Nostocales > Hapalosiphonaceae > Pelatocladus > Pelatocladus sp. BLCC-F211. The sequence goes on from NZ_JBHFLM010000105.1 coordinate 11,063, forward strand.
TCCGCAACAACCCCATCCTCAGAACTACACAGTCCTACGTTTTGCAAATGCTCGATGAGATGGTGATTTGGAGAATACAGTGAAAATACCATATATTATTTCCTAACTCGTAAAACTGCTTAGAGAATTAGCTATCTTGTTATTAGCTTCGTGTAAGTAGTATTGGCTAAGTAGTAAAAACCAGTGAGTAAGAATATTGATTGTTACAATCTACTAATATCCTATATTGTCAACAAAAACTTGCCAAAATGGCAATGCAGCCTTTACTTACCTTTAAATTTTACTTCGTGAAAAATTTAAATATTTAATAGTTTTGATGATGTTTAATTGATATTAGCTGCTTATTGATAATTTTTCATTCATCAATCAAGACTATACATGTATGTTTAGAAGTGATTTTTTTAAATTTCACTAACTAAATGTCCACTCCAATAAACTTATGTGAACAGATTAATAACCTTACCTAATTAATCAAAAGCGATTATATACACGAGGAATATCGCGTTTGAAAAAAGTAAAAAAAATTTTTCTATTTTTTCTGAACCTTTGATATATTTCAAGATGTCAGTTTATGATTGCCATCCTGTACTAGGTTAATGGTTATATTTTGAAGTCTCTATAGATAGATATAAACTGAAACTTCTTTAAACTAACATTAGCAAGTGCAAAAAATCCTGCGTATTTACCGGATAATATTCAATTTTTTTCTAAAAATGATAGCTAAAAGTAGCTAAGTGTTGAATAGGTACTTACCTTCACCTTACATTATTTTTGCATAAAAAAACATTGATTTTGACTACTTTTCATGGTCAAAAACATTTTTTAACAACCTGAATAAACAGCGAAAATAAACAATAAATAACTGATTAATGTAAATTGCTTGATATTAAACAGTTTTTTATAAAAAAATATTAGTTCACTATATAACCTTTCAGCAGTGTAGTAATTACTGAATCTGTGCAAGTCTCTACGGGGATATGGGGAGGGCATGGGGCATTGGGAAGAGCGAGTCCCCCACATCACCGCGTCACGGCGTCAACACCCAATACTGCTCGGAGAAGACAAATCGATTGACATTTAAACCCACCAGAGACGTTGCAGTGCAACGTCTCTACATGCCAAAATTATGACGAAAAATCCTTAACCGAGTAGTATTGTGTCCTTACCCACTAACCACTAACAAATACTTTTATTCTTCTTTTTCCCAATCTAGGGTGTCATCACTTTCCCAGTCAGCAGAATCTTGGTAGCTTTCTTGATTTCGATACTGTTCTGATTTTTGGGTGCGATTGTAGTGTCTGAGCGATTCTCTTTCTCTTGATGTCAGCGTTGCTTTTTGATTCACTAACAAGCGATCGCTTGTTCTCTTTCCACCTTTTGAGCGCGTAAAACTTTTCCATGCGGCTTTGAAGCCAACAAATACGCTACGTGTATTAATTTGAATATTTTGAGCCTGCTGTTTAGCACTGTTCAAGCTTTGATCAACTTGTTTAACAACTCCAGAAGCACTTTTCACACCTTCACTCAGATCATCAGTCAGATCGGTGATTTCCAAGCCCGTCATTCGGATCGAATCTAGAGTTGGTGGTAACTCCCGCGAGAGGGTATCAAAAAACTTTTCCGCACTACGAGCAGCACGTGCTAACTCCTGCAATGCTGGTATAGCCACCACCAAAACAGCAGTCAGACTGATAGCCACTAAGAATATAGATAGTCCCAGCCAAAACAGCGGTTCACTCACAATTATGTTGTTAATTTAGTTATCTACATGCTCAGGAAGAGAATCTGAGTCAGCCACTGTCTGAGTAGCTGTTGTTTGGGCGTCTGGTGAGTTTTTCCGTTTCATTGCTTGATTTTCCCGTTGACTAGCATCGATACCGGCGGCGATCGCTTCCCGTAGTCGATCTAAAGTCTCATCCCAGTTTCTTAGTGCATTTGCTCCCAGGCGATCTGCCTGAATCTGGACACTAGTTGATAAATCTTCTGCTAAGTCTGGGAGCGCATCAGCAGATTTTTTCAACAGTTTACGCGTTTCGCGTCCTGTACGCGGAGCCATAAGCAAACCAGTCAAAGCACCGATAGTTGCTCCTAGCATGACACCGCCAATAAATACTCCAGAACGGTTGTTAGACATTGTACTTTTCTCTCCTTAAACACATTTTATGGGGTTTTCATACATTGCAAGCCCTGAATTATTTAACTTTTCTCCGAGAAAACCGACGCCAAAATCTTTGTCCAATAAATAATATGCTAAAAATTTGCTGCAATTGTTGAATTTGTAGCTCTAGCGCTTGGTTTGTTTGCCGTAGATTATGAATATTCTGTCGGCTGATATCAAGAGCCTGGGGTGCTTGAGAAAATAACGCATGGCTGCAACGTTCGGCGAGAATAAACAAATTAGTGAGTCTAGCTAGTAGCAGCCGCAGTCGCCATACTCGCCAAGCGATATACAGAAATGTTACTGATATGAGTGTGTTGATGACAACAACCACTTGAACCATTGCTTACCTTTTCCAGCACCAACGTTGAGAAACTTTAATTTAGCTTCACTAAGTTCTGATTTTATAATAGCGACAGAGCGGGATCGGGGATCGGGGAAGGTGGGGCCCCCTCTGGGGATAAGGGGCAACGGGGATGGGGGAAACACGGGAAGGAGGACAAGGAGGACAAGGGAGACAAGGAGGACAAGGGAGAATTATTTAATAAGTCTGTTTCCCTGATCCGTGATCCCTGATCCCCTTTCCCCAATCCCCTTTCCCCATTCATCCACTTATTCCTGCGATGCGGAAAATTCACCTATACTGGCACTTTTGAGCGAAGTAGGTAAGGATTGAGAATTACCAGCGTATGGTTGAGCTAGGTTAGAACGCAACTGACGCATCAGGCTACCCATTTCCAGTGCTGACATAGCATAATCCCAGCCGTGATTACTTTTGATACCAGCTCGTTCTAAGGCTTGCTGCATGGTATCGGTTGTCAAAATCCCAAAAACCACTGGTACACCAGTTTGAAAGGAAGCAGCAGCAATACCTTTTGCCACTTCAGAGGAAACATAATCAAAATGAGGTGTTTGTCCCCGAATCACAGCACCCATACAAATGATGGCGTCGTAGCGTCCCGAAAGAGCAAGTTGGCGGGCTACTACTGGGACTTCAAAACTCCCTGGAACCCAAACATAATCAACTTGAGAACCGTGAGGATCAACATCGACGCCGTGGCGTTTCAAGCAATCTTGACACCCCTCTAGTAGTTTGGTGGTAACTAGATCATTGAATCGTCCAATTACCAATGCAAACCGTAAAGGTTCTGTCTGCGTAAAAGTTCCCTCGAAAACTGCCATGACCGCCTCTAAATCAACTATACTCTTGCCACTATATACATTTCTTCTATAAACACAACAGGAGCAACTGAGATCAGGAGGTGGAGAGGTGGGAAGTAGGGAAGAATTTACTATTACCTCCCCTTTGTCTTCCTTGTCTGCCGTGTTCCCCTTGTCCTTTTGTTGCCCCTGTTGTTTCTATGCTATTTACTTACTGTGTGAGCGTTAGTTATCTAAACGACGAAAAAGCTTAGGAGTGCAACTAAAACTACTAAGCCGATCCAAGCACCAGAGCCAAGCCACAGCAGTCTTTTGGAATCATTCCAGTTTTGCGGAGTGGCGTAGGCAACAGGAACGCCAATTACCATTGCAAAAGACACAAGTACTAGAGCTAACAAAGCAATTTGGAATATAATACTCATTTTACCTTCTCCCAAGACAGCGAAGATTCTAGTTAAAGATAGAATATCTACAGGGTTAAACCAACATTCTTCCTTATTGTTAAGCTATCAGAAATTGCAACATTTTAGTCATCTGTCCTTTGTCATTAGTCATTTGTCCTTTGTCCAATGACTTAATGACTAATAACTACTGCCAATGACTCTTGACTATGGATCTAATTCTTTGTCATACAACAGCTGATTTTGATGCTTTAGGGGCGGCGGTAGGACTGACACGTTTGCTTCCTGGTAGCAAAATTGTGCTAACTGGCGGCGCTCACCCACCAGTACGGGATTTTTTGGCGTTGCATCGGGATGAGTATCAGTTAATTGAACGGCGTTCTGTGAATCCGAAAAAAATTCGTTCTCTGACTGTAGTAGATACTCAATATCGCGATCGCCTGGGTAAAGCCGCAGAATGGTTAGATTTACCCCATATTAAAGAAATCATAGTTTATGACCATCACCTTGCACAACATGGTGATATCCCTGCGACAAAATTACACATTGCTGCTGTAGGAGCTACCACAACTCTGATTGTGGAACAATTGCAAAAACAGCAAATTTCCCTCTCAACTGCCCAAGCAACTGCTATGGCGTTGGGTATTCATGTTGATACTGGTTCGCTACTCTATGACCACACCACACCACGGGATGCTCTCGCCTTGGCTTGGTTGATGCAACAAGGAGCAAGTTTATCGGTAGTTGCTGAGTATGTAGAACCTGGTTTGTCTCCACAATTGCAGCAGTTATTATCAGAAGCTCTTGACGATTTGCAATATTTATGCATTCGAGGATATACTCTAGCTTGGGTAACGTTAGTAACTGATGGCTATGTACCAGGTTTATCGAGTCTAGCCTCCCAACTAATGGAGTTGACAGAAATAGATGCTTTATTGTTGGCGAACAAATATGCTGCTGGGGAGGGTGAGTTACGCTTTACAGTTATTGGGCGATCGCGAATTTCTGAAGTTAACCTTCATCAAATCTTTCAACCACTAGGTGGTGGTGGACATTCGCAAGCCACATCGCTGAATTTGCGGGGTGTCAACTGCCGAGAAATACTCAACCAATTATTGGAAGGGTTAAAAGCGCAAATTCCCTATCCACCGACAGCACGGGATTTGATGTCATCGCCAGTTCGGACGATTCGCCCAGATACCACCATCGAGGAAGCACAGCGAATTTTGTTACGCTACGGACATTCTGGTTTATCTGTTGTTGATACCCAAGGTAAGTTATTGGGTATTATTTCGCGTCGGGATCTTGATATTGCTTTGCATCACGGCTTTAGTCATGCACCCGTCAAAGGTTACATGACGATCAATGTCAAAACGATTACTCCTAATACCACCCTGCCAGAAATTGAGTCATTAATGGTGACTTATGATATTGGACGTTTGCCTGTATTAGAAAATGGACAATTGGTAGGTATAGTCACCCGCACTGACGTTTTGCGAGAATTGCATCAGCAGAATGATGGCGAGAAGGGGAGAAGTGGAGAAAGGGGAACAGAAGGGGAAGATGATCTTGAGATTCCGACATTGGGAGAATTGCGCGATCGCCTCAATCCTAAACTCTGGGAATTACTCACCAAAGCATCTGCCCAAGCCAAACAACGTGGTTGGCATTTATATTTAGTAGGAGGAGCAGTACGCGACTTGCTACTAGCCAAAGAAGCATCTGGTAGTTTGTTAATCAAAGATATCGACTTAGTCGTCGATGGCTTTCATAAAGCCGCCGATGTCGGCGCAGGTGTAGAATTAGCAAAAGCACTCCAGCAAATTTACCCAGCAGCACGATTAGACATTCATGGTGCTTTCCAAACTGCGGCTTTACTTTGGCACAAAGATCCTGAATTAAATTCTTTGTGGGTAGATATTGCCACTGCTAGAACAGAATTTTATCCTTACCCAGCGGCAAATCCCGAAGTCGAAGCTAGTTCGATTCGCCAAGATTTGTATCGGCGTGATTTTACCATTAATGCTTTAGCACTGCGACTTACTCCTCCCCGTGCAGGGAAACTCCTGGATTTTTTTGGTGGTTTGCTAGATTTACAAGCAAAGCAAATTCGTGTTTTGCACGCCAACAGTTTTATTGAAGATCCCACCCGCATTTATCGCGGTGTACGCTTTGCTGTGCGCTTTGGATTTAAAATTGAATCGCAAACAGAAGAATATATTCGTTATGCGATCAACAGTGGTGTTTACGATCGCACCACAAAAGAAAATCACAAAACACCTGCACTCCAAACCCGCCTCAAAACAGAATTAAAGCACATCTTAGAAGCACCCTATTGGCAAGCAGCTTTGCAATTACTTGGAGATTTGGGAGCATTACAGTGTATTCATCCGAGTCTGAAAAAATTAGATGCAGAATTATTGCGGCGATTACGGTTACTGGAACGCTGTTTACACAAGTTTGATTTAGAAGAAACTCTGCTGAATCACTGGCAAATGCGCTTAGAAGTGATTATCGCTCACCTTGCCTCACAATATCGAGCCAAAGTAGCTAAAAATCTGCAACTACAAGAAGATAGCATTGAACGCTTAGAGAAATTAGCCCAAGTACAAGCTAAGGTAAGAGATGCTTTACCCACTTGTCAGCTTCCTAGTCAGGTGGTGAAATTGCTGCGATCCTATGATTTACCCACGTTGATTTTAGTTGCTTTACACAGTTCCCGCCCAATTAGAAAACAAATATGGCATTATTTGACGATTTGGGCAGATATTCAGCCGATATTAAATGGAAATGATTTGAAGAAACTTGGCTACAAACCAGGGCCACAATATCGGCAAATGTTAGATGATTTACTCGCTGCGACATTGGATGGAAAGATTTGCGATCGCACTTCCGCAGAAGAGTTTTTAAATATAAATTACGAAATCTGAATCAATCTTATAAAAATTTTATTTTCATCCCTATTGAGATTTTTGTTTCTTCTGATTAAATAAACCAGACATACTCAAACCCGTAACTATCAACCCAATAATTCCTAAACCATTCAACATTGGATAGATTGCTTGAAGATGAAATATTTCGCCTGTATGGATACTTAAAATAAATCCAGAGGTCAGTCCTGTGTCAATCGGCCACTCTCTAATAATAGTTGCTAACATTCCTGTCAGCGCAGTTAAAATCAATGGCAAAGCAATAATGAGCGCGAGAGTGCGGTGATACTTACGAAATAAACGTTTCATAGTGGTGATATGGTTTTTCCAAGAATTGATACTAGCTCTTTTAAAATATTTTTTTACAAAGCAGTATTATCAACATCAGTCATGCAGTTAAGAATGAGTTAGGAATACTATATAACTTAATAATAATTCAAATAATCTACAACTAACTTCAAAGTAAATTCACTCTGTCCAAACTAGAGGGAAGGGGAAGGGGTAAGTTTTTTGATTCATTTTGACGTAACCGATTTATAATAGTTACTTACTCAAGATAAAACACTTAATATCAACAACTGGGAAAGAAAGTAAAAATCTTAGTAAAAATTTTAGTTCTTTGGCACTTTTTTAGCCTTATAGTCTTAATACTTCAATCAGGTACTATTTGGTGATGATACCTTCTAAAGGTAAGGTGATATTTTTACCTATTACCTGATCACTAATCCCAAGTACCGAATTACCAATACCTATAACACTTCTGCTAAGGAGTTTTTTATGAAACGTTTTAATCAAGTTTTGTTGATTACTGCAATTAGTATGTTGACCTTAGTCGGATGCAATAAAGGTGAACAATCCACCACGCAGACATCACCTTCAGCAACTGCCACACCCGCAAGTGCTACATCTAAGAAAACAGCTACTACTATTGTCAAAGACGATAACTTTAAAGGATTGTTAGCAGTTGTCTCCAATACCGAAACAGCCGTAAAGGCTGGGAATTTTACTAAGGCTAAACAAGAGTTTGGCAAATTTGAGGATTATTGGTCAAAGGTTGAGGATGGAGTGAAAAAGAAATCTTCCAAAACCTACAATACAATTGAAGATGAGGCGGATAAAATTAAAGGAGATTTGAAAGCCTCTGCACCAAATAAAGATAAAGTGCTAGCAGCATTACAATCTCTGAATACAAATATTAACAGTGTTGCTAAACCTTAAGAGCAAAATCTTGAGCTGAAACCGCGAAAAGTCCACTTTCTGTTGGGCAGGAAGCCTACTGTGTACGCGAAGCGTCACTGTAGCTAGTTCACATTGGCAAACAAAATTAAAAAGGCAGGCAAGCAGCCTGCCTTTTAATTTTTCTAAAATTTGTAACTTAAAACTTGTATCGCCCCATTCTCCGGTAAATTACTGCTACTAACGGTAATTTTGTCACTGTCACTGCGACGTACACTCATTCCATTCATAACCTTTAAAAAATCATCCAAGGGAGAAATATCGCAGGTAGCTTCGTCTGCGGCTTGGGTACGGTAATGGGTAGGAATAATCAACTTGGGATTGATCGTCTGAATTGCCTGCTTTGCTTCTTCAGCATTATAAGCTTTAGCACCGCCGCCTACAGGTACTAGTGCCACATCAGGGCGACCAATGAGAATTTTTTGTTCAATGGAAATAGGTGCAGCAGCCCCCCCTAAGTGCAGGATATTAATTCCTGCTTGCTGCCATTGCCAAGCGGCATTTGTACCAAATTGCTTCCCACCTTTGCGATCGTGGGGAATAGCAATTCCTTGAAACTTAATGCCTTTGAACTCGTAAGCACCGGGTTCGTAGATTAACTTCGGATTTCCCGGTAAATCTTCAACTGCACCTTCATCCAACAATTGACTGCTAATCAGTACTAAATCTGCTGCTACTTTCGGTGGACGATACTTAGCGGTACAACCAACTGTGCGAAATGGGTTGACAAGAACTTTCGTACCGCCACCTGTAAACAGAAAGCAAGTATGACCCAACCATTGAATTGATAATGAACTGCTAGATTGGGCGTTAGCTTGAAAGTGAGAACCCAAGCTAGAAACCAAAGTTGTTACCAACCCTGCCCCAGCATAGCCCATTAATTGCCGTCGTTTCATTAATTACTCTCTTGTTTTCGTCTGTAATTTACAAAGAAAGTTTCGCAGTAACTGCTTACCTGAAGATGTCAGAACACTCTCTGGATGAAATTGGACGCCTTCTATATGAGGATAGTTCCGGTGTCTGACCCCCATAATTGTGCCATCTTCCACCCAAGCGGTGATTTCTAACACATCTGGACAGGTGTCGCGATCGATGACCAGGCTATGATACCGGGTAGCGACAATTGGGTTTTCTAATCCTTGGAAAACCCCAACTCCTGTATGAGACACTTGGGAGGTTTTGCCGTGCATTAACTCTGGTGCCGAAACAATATTACCACCGAACACTTGACCAATACTTTGATGACCCAAACAAACCCCTAAGATTGGTAAGTCAGTTCCTAGTTTTTTAATCAAATCTAGGGAGATACCCGCATCATCTGGGCGACCAGGACCGGGAGAAATTACTACTCCATCTGGCTTTAAGGCTTTAATCTCATCAAGGGTAATCTTATCGTTACGAAATACTTTGATATCTGCCGCTACAGGGAATTCTGCTGCCAGTTCTCCCAAATATTGCACCAGGTTGTAGGTAAAGCTGTCGTAATTGTCAATAACGAGAAGCACTGCGATTTAACTCCAGTTGTCAACCACTGCATACCATTTTGGTTGATTGTTACAGATTTTGTGTCGCTGTGATGCAGTTAATTGTTGGTTGTGAAAATACCAAACAACAAATTAAATTTCTAAACAACCGACAAAATCAAAGCTAACAAGGGAGGAAATAAAAGTGCGATCGCTACCAAAACTGCCACACAAGCCGAAATCAGCACAGCACCAGCAGCACAATCTTTGGCGATTTTTGCTAGTTCATGGTAGGTCTGCTTGACTGTTAAATCAACTACCGACTCAATTGCTGTATTTAGTAACTCTAAGGCTAAAACCAAGCCACTAGTTATACTGATAACGGCTATTTCCACTGCCTTTAATCGTAAAAAAATACTCAATCCCAGCGCTACTACACAGATAACAACGTGAATCCGAAAATTGCGTTGAGTTTGAAAAGCATAACTTATCCCACACCAAGCATACTTAAAACTCACGAATAGATTAGCAGCAACTTGCCAAGAGAATTCTCGCTTTTTGGTAACAACTGTTTCTAAGTGGTTTGAAGTTGGTGGTGGTGAAACTGGTTGGGACATAGTTGAAAAAATACAGCAGCAGGGTGGTTGAACTTGGAATATGTGCCGATTTTAATAGTCAAATCGATAATTATGCCAATTTTCTACTGAATTATTATATAAATAACAACCAAAGAAGTCGCATTTTCATAAACATGCAACTGCTAAAATTCTATGTCAATAGAAATACCTATGAAATTCAGTAATATTACTTGCTGTTTTAGCATTCTTTCTAAACTTTCTTCATCGGGATGATCCCAGCCCAGCAGATGTAACAATCCGTGGCTTGCTAACCAAGCTAATTCGGTTAACAAAGTGTGTCCTTGCTTTTGAGCTTGCTGCTGTGCTGTATCAACAGAAATAACAATATCACCAAGATATAAAGGCATAGAAGCTAGCATTTCACTTGGTACAGGAGAATCTACCTCTAATGCGGCAAACGATAAAACGTCTGTAGGCTTGTCTTGATGACGGTATTGGGCGTTTAATTCCTGAATTTCCGAGTCATTGGTCAAACGCAACCCGATTTCGTAATTTGCCGCAGGTGGAATATTTTGTTGTAATTTTTCCAACCAGCAATTAAACCAATTTTTCCATGTTTGAGCAGTAATAGGGGTATAGATATCCCCAATTTTTATACTTTCCGCTTGCGAAGATTCACATAGATAATCCTCTACATATACTTCAACTTGCACCAGCCGAAAAATCTCCTGTAGTGAAATTGGTAGTTTATGATCAGCGAGTCAGATAAGCAAGACCAATAAACAAAGCTAACAGACCGACAGTGGTCAACAAAAAATGCTTGAGGGAAGTAACTCGCTTTTGCACCATATTTCGCATCGCGAGTTTCACATAGCTGGGTTGACGTTCATCACAAGGAGAATTGCTCATAATAATTTCATGACAATTATCTTTTTTCAATGTAACAGTTTTTGACATACTCCCCGACCTGAAGGTACGGGGATTCTTCACGCTTCAGCGACAGATACAACCGTTGTGGTTTTACTCCGTCTCGACGTGCATTTAGAGTCGTGGCAATGCCCTATCCCGACGCAAGTTTATATTTTTCGCCGCATTCTCATCTCGGTCGTGTTCAGCACCACAATTCAAGCATTGAACCGACCGGACTTTTAAATCGAGTTTTCCCCATTTGTAACCACACTCAGAACAATTGACTCTTGACTAAATTACACAGTCGCTTCTACTAGTTGATTTTCTTGCCGCAGATAAGCTTGGATGAAGGTATCGAGTTCACCATTCATCACATCAGCGATCGCAGTCGTTTCGACGTTGGTACGTAAATCCTTTACCATTTGGTAAGGATGAAATACGTAGTTACGAATTTGGTTTCCCCAAGAAGCTTCGACCATATCACCGCGAATTTCGGCAATTTCTTTGGCGTGTTGTTCTTGGGCAATAACTAACAACTTCGCTTTCAAACGGGCGAGGGCTTTTTCTTTATTTTGCAATTGGCTGCGTTCTTCTGTACAACGCACTGCAATACCTGTGGGAAGATGAGTAACGCGTACGGCAGTTTCTACCTTGTTGACGTTCTGCCCGCCTTTACCACCAGACCGAGATGTAGTAATTTCTAAGTCTTTTTCAGGAATCTCCAATTGCACCGAGTTATCTAATTGGGGCATTACTTCTACCCCAGCGAAACTGGTTTGGCGCTTACCGTTGGCATTGAAAGGTGAAATCCGCACTAAGCGATGAGTACCCGTTTCAGATCGCAAGTACCCATAGGCATAGCGTCCTGTAATCTCTATGGTGGCTGATTTTATACCTGCTTCGTCACCTTCGGACTCATCGGTTAAATTTACCTTATAACCCTGAATTTCTGCCCAACGGGTATACATCCGCAGTAGCATTTCTGCCCAGTCTTGAGCGTCAGTACCACCAGCACCAGCGTTAATCGTTAGAACCGCCCCTTTGTCGTCATAAGGGCCAGAGAGTAACTGCTGTAACTCCCACTGGTCAAGTTCTTTGTTGAGTTTGGTGACAGTAGTTTCTGCTTCTTGCAGAAGTGCTTCATCGGTTTCTAACTCCAACAGTTCTAATACTGCTTTGGTGTCTTCGATGCTACTTTGCCACTGTTCGTACTGCTGAATATGTGCTTTTAAATCATTAAGTTCTTGCAGCGTGCCTTGGGCTTTGACTTGATCATCCCAGAATTCTGGCTGGGCTGCGATTTTTTCTAAATCTTGAATTTTGGCTGTGAGTGCAGGAATGTCAAAGATAGTCCTGGGTTTTACCCAGGCGATCGCACAACGTTTCAATTTCCCGTTTTAGTTCTAATGCATCCATAGTTCTTGCTAATGAGAGCGCGCTTTATATTTTAATGGTAGATTTACACTCTCGTATCAATAGACATTGCTATTTATTTTATTGGTATCTCAAAATCTTATCTATAATAATATGCTCGTACAAGAAAATCAGGGATCGGGGATCAGGGATCGGGAAGAGACTTGTTAAATAACTCTTTCTTGTCTCCCTTGTCCTCAATCCCCGTTGCCCCTTCGCCCCTAATCCCCACTCCCTTGGGGGAGTGGGGGCCCCGAGTTCCCCAGAGGGGGCCCCACCTGCCCCTTATCCCCAAAGGGGACCCCTACCTTCCCCAATCCCCGATCCCCGATCCCCGATCCCTAAAATTATGAAAGAACTGACCATTGGTTGGCTATATCCGACGCTGATGAGTACCTATGGCGATCGCGGTAATGTTATCGTCTTAGAACGCCGTTGTCAGTGGCGGGGATACAATGTCAAGGTTTTGCCTTTAGATCAAAATGCGACAGCAGATGAGATCAAATCTGTAGATTTAATTGTGGGTGGTGGCGCCCAAGATCGTCAGCAAGAAATTGTCATGCGTGATTTGCAAGGTGCGAAAGCAGAAGCAATGCGCGAAAAAATTGAAAATGGTACTCCTGGCGTTTTTACCTGTGGTTCACCCCAACTTTTGGGACACTACTATGAACCAGGATTTGGACAACGCATTCAGGGTTTAGGCATATTGGATATAGTCTCAGTGCATCCCGGCGAAAATGTCCGGCGTTGTATCGGTAATTTAGTTGTAGAAGTCACCGCCACTCGTCTAGCGCGGGATCTCCAAGAAATGACAGGTAGCAAACCATACCTAATTGGATTTGAAAATCATGGTGGACGTACTAAATTAGGCAAAGTCGAAGCACTCGGACGCGTGGTGCATGGTTTGGGCAACAATGGTGAGGATGGTACAGAAGGTGTATTTTATCAGAATGCGATCGCTACCTATTCCCATGGGCCACTGTTACCAAAAAACCCCTTTGTGGCAGATTGGTTAATTCAAACTGCACTGAGACTGAAATACCAGCAGCCTATTACTCTATCACCTATAGATGACACCTTGGCAATGCAGGGACGACAAGCGATGTTTAAGCGATTGCAAGTAGCTTTGCCAACACCTAGCAAAGTTTAAGGGCGTGTTGTTTCAATACATTTCGGTTAAGATCAAAAAGATTCGGTTCTAGTGGGGAGCAGCCACTAGAGGTAACGGGGAAAGTCCGGTGGAAATCCGGCGCTGTCCCGCAACTGTGAACTTAACAAAGTAAGTCAGGATGCCCGCCGAAGTTGATTTCACTTCTAAAATATCTGCGAGGTACAGATGACCACAGCTACAAATACTTCTCCAATTTCTACACATAACAACACTTCACACCCCTCTCATACTCTATTTGTGTGCAAGACTTGTGCTAGCGTCTGGCAAGATGGGAAGCGAGTTGGTGAAAGTGGTGGACAAAAGTTATTAAAGCAACTTCAGGAATTAGCCCAAGATTGGCATCTCAAAGATGATTTTCCGATTCAAGAAGTAGAATGCATGAGTGCTTGCAGTCATTCTTGTGTTGTCGCCTTCGCAGGTTCTGGAAAACTAACTTATATGTTTGGAGATTTACCAGTAGATGATAGTGCAGCTGCCATTCTCGAATGTGCCAGCAAATATTATGCTAAACCTGATGGTTTGTTACCTTGGTCAGAACGTCCTGAACCTCTCAAGAAAGGTATTTTAGCAAGAATTCCTTCGTTATCTTGAAGAGCTTCACGAAGAATTGGTATTAGGCATTTAAAACCTGTAGAGACGTGCCATGGCACGTCTCTACATGACAAAATTATGCCGAAAAATCACTAGCCGAACCGTATTTATTCTCGTTTCCCCGATCCCCGATCCCCAATACCCGATCCCTGATCGCCTATTCCAGAGCAATCAATGTTTGAAACCCCTCATCTGTGAGAAATTTTTGAAAGCTGGAGTTAGTTTTTACTGTCTTACGACATTCAGGATTGAGACTAATGGCTCGTTTCAAGCTTTCAAGGGACAATTCGAGATTTTCTTGCAAAGCGTAACAGCAAGCCTTGTTGTAGTGAGCTTCAAAGGAATCAGGAACTAGTGCAATTGCTTTGTTAAGGCTAATTAGCGCATCTTGATAAGAACCTAATTTATTGAGCGCATTACCTCGGCTGTACCAGGCTTGGTAATTGTGAGGTTGGATAGCCAGTAATTTGTCGTAGCAAACTACTGCTTCTTTGTAGTCTCCCAAATTTCCCAGAACCACACCCCGGTTATACCAGGCTTCGTAATAATCAGGTTTGATAGCTAGTGCTTGGTCGTAGGAAGCTAATGCATCTTGATATTTGCCTAAAGAGTATAGTCCATTTCCTCTGTTGTACCAGGCTTTGTAATGCTTCGGTGCGATCGCCACTGCTTTGTCACAGGATGTGACTACTTCTTCATATAACCCTAAAGGATATAGGGCGACACTGCGGTTATACCAGGCTTGATCATAGTTTGGCTGAATCAGCAGCACTTTGTCGTAGGCAGCAATTGCGTCTTCGTAGTGTCCCAAAAAATACAATGCATTGCCCTTGTTATACCAAGCTTGGTAATGTTCGGGTTTGATTAGTACTACTTTTTCACAGGATGCGACTACTTCCTCGTATAATCCTAACAGGTATAGGACGACACTCCCGTTGTACCAGGCTTGGTAATAGTCGGGTTTGAGCGCTAGCGCTTGATCGTAGGAAGCAACTGCCTCATCGTAGTGTTTTAATAAATACAAAGCATTGCCCCTGTGATACCAAGCTTGGTAATGATCGCTTTTGAGTGCCAGTACTTTATCGTAGGAAGCAATTGCTTCTTGGTAGCGTCCTAAGTTCTCTAGTGCTTGACATCGGCTGTAATCAGCTTGGTAATAATCTGGTTTAATTGCTAGTGCTTGGTCATAGGAAGCGACTGCTTCTTGATCACGCCCCAAAAAATACAGGGCGATGCCTCGATTATACCAAGCTTGATCTAGATCAGATTTAATCGCAAGTGCTTGGTCATAGGAATCGACTGCTTCCTCATAGCATCCCGATAGGTGCAATGCTAGGCTCCGATTATACCAACCTTGATAAGAGTCACTTTGAAGAGCCAAGGCTTTGTCATAGGATGCAACTGCTTCTTCATAACTTCCTAAAAAGTATAGAGTAACACCTCTATAAAACCAAATATCAGAGATTTCCCGGTTAAAGTTGAGGAGTTGATCGAAGCAAGTTAAGGCCTCTTGGGGGTGATTTAAGTTTAATAGTTGGCAGGCAAAATTAAAGAGTTTACCCAGCATTTGCTGTGGGTATTTATTTGTTAGCCGCAAAACCAACTCGGATAAGGGGCTAACATATTCATCAACTTCTATTTGCTGACCTTTGGCTGCTATTTGGCGATCGCGCGGATTCAGGATAAATTCACTTTCAATCAAATCATTGAGAACTCGGCGAACCAGCCAACGATGCTGTAACTGTTGCTGGGAGTGTTCTCCCATCATTAATAAAACTGTTGGTTCTAGGATAAATCGCTCAACTGACAGATGCAATTGTTGTAGCAAATCTATGGCATCGTAAACATATTTGCTAGCTGGGTGTTTTTTGATTGCATCTGTGTAGCATCTTTCCCAAGTGTCTTGGGAAGAGTTAATGTAATTGCTGGAGGTTAAAGAAAGGTCTTGGTTGCTCAACCGACGGAGATTGACGATCGCATTAATAAAAGTAGAGTCATTTTTTTGGGCGATCGCCAGATATTCTTCTTCGTTACTTTTAATGTTAGTTTGCGGGACAGTATTACTAAATAGCTGAACAATTGCTGCATTTTCCGGTTTTGCTAGTTCATAAACCTGAAAACGCTCCCATTGCTGTTTTTCCCATTCAGTCGCTGAATTTACTAACTCTCTTTCATCGCGAGCAGTAGCAATTACCCGTATTTTATCCTGACCGTAGAACCGTTCATAAACTTCTAGAACTCGCCACAATTGTTGTTGCAACGGTATAGTCAAAGGAGCTAATTCAGATTCTTCTAGTCCAGGGGGTAGTTTTGGGAGACTGTAATGTATCCTCTGATTCAGATCGTCAAGTAAAAACAACAACTTGCGATTAGCACCAATTTTTTGCAATTGTTCTTGATTTGGCTCATTGATCCATCCGTCAGATTTAAGCCAGAGAACTGTCCAACCTTCTCGATTATAAAGTTGTGCTAATTCAACTGCTTCTCGTGTTTTCCCGATTCCTGCTTGTCCAACAATCAAAAGCCGACGAAATTCTTCTAATTTATTTTCTAATTCTCGTCGCACATTTCGATCAGATCGCCTGATTTGATACGGAATGGAGAAATCTGCTAAGGGATCATTGGTATCTGCACCAAAAACCACAGATAATACATTTCCATTGGGTTTGATAACCTCAAAGGGGAAAATGAATGGAGATATTTGCCTAATCCGCCTCTGTTGCATGTAACACCACACAAGTCTAACAACGGCAGTAATTTAGGGTATGAGCATCGTCGAGAGGAAGAATACTAAATAGTCCACCAAAAATTTTGTTGCACTTGGGTAAAAGGTAAGGGATAATTTTAATTCTTTTCCCTTTGACCTCACCCTAAAACTCCACTTTTTTGAGGAGTGGAGGGTAGATTTCCCCGGTTAATATTTATCAATTTTGGCTTGGTGAAATAATAGCTAATCCTTCATCATCTTGATCTAGTTCTAATTTGCTCACCCAAACGCTTGAAAATCTCAGCCCAAAAATATTTAATTCGCGTATTTAAATTCTCTGTTTGAAACCTGAACAAAGAGATTATCCCAAATTTGCAACTTGGCAATTTTAATCGAGTTACACAAACTCAATCCGCTGGCACGAGTTTATATAACAATACCAGGTGGATTTTGACTGTATAACTGGGATTTGCGATCGCCAGAGGTCTTCTGCACATATGAGATGATTCCTGAGCAAGTTACTCAAATATTATCCCATAAATAAATAAATAAGAATATTTATAAGTATGTCGGCGACAAATGTAGAGACGTAGCATTGCTACGTCTCTACTCGTTGTGATCGTCATTCGTCATTTGTCATCGGTCATTGGTAAGATTTGAATTAATTGATGTTTCTGCACAGTACCCAAAACACAATGAGGTGTAGATATATCAGTTGCTCGTTGTGGAGAGATCCAAGCATAGCTATAAACTGGTAGTTCGGAAATTGTATCTACATCGTCTCCATGGTGAGGAGTATAGAAATCAAGTAGCACTCCGGTTTTTCCTCCAACTTTGACAAACTGAATAGAATGATCCTGCAAAATTTGGGTGATCGCAGGCTGTGCTAAAAAATTTCTCATATAGCGATATTGAGGATTTAATTCTGCTTTTAATAAAGCCAAAATAGCCAAAAGTACCAAAAAAATCATTGGTACATCAGGTGTACCTAAACGACAGTATTGTAACCACAAAAATTCCACACTCAAAATTGCAGCAGCTAACCAAGCAATTTTTTGATTTAATAAAATTTTGCCGATTTCATAGAGAATGAATATACTCAAGACACCCAAAATCATACTTGGCAGACGTACACTAGTCTAACTTACGTAAGGAAAGCCTAACCAAAAACGAAAACGCTGCCAAGCTAATTGACACTTTGGTAACTTAAATAACATTGAAATTTATTGCTGTGTAACTAGTAGATTTTTGATAGACTCGCCTATTTTTCAGACTGTTTTTAATATACGTATGGTGATACACAAATTTAAGCAACACTTCTCCTGATCAAAGTCCTATGCTGCTTAGACCAGAACAACGTACTAAACTTGACGCCGACGACGACAAGCAATTTTATTCTTTTCCACGCTTTG
Organism: Pelatocladus sp. BLCC-F211; assembly: GCF_041928655.1. Taxonomy (NCBI): domain Bacteria; kingdom Bacillati; phylum Cyanobacteriota; class Cyanophyceae; order Nostocales; family Hapalosiphonaceae; genus Pelatocladus; species Pelatocladus sp. BLCC-F211. The sequence goes on from NZ_JBHFLM010000105.1 coordinate 29,193, forward strand.
TCACTCATGTAGACGAAGGCTTTATTCAACAAATAACGGATTTATATCGCGATCGCCTCCAACCCAACACACGTATTTTAGATATTATGAGTAGTTGGGTTTCTCATCTACCAGAAGAAATGCAATTCGAGCATGTGGAAGGACACGGACTCAACGCAGAAGAATTAGCCCGCAATCCCCGCTTAGATCATTATTTTGTTCAAGATTTGAACGAAAATCCTCGTTTACCACTTCCAGAACAAGAATTTGATGCTGTTCTCAACTGTGTCTCTGTGCAATATTTGCAATATCCTGAAGCAGTATTTTCCGAAATATATCGCGTCCTCAAACCAGATGGGATTGCAATTATCAGCTTTTCTAACCGCATGTTTTTTCAAAAAGCTATCCAAGCTTGGCGAGATGCATCAGAAGGAAGCAGAGTTGAATTAGTTAAAGGCTATTTTAAATCCGTACATGGATTTACTACCCCGGAAGTAATAGCTCGGCAATCAAATATACCAGTTTTTCTTCAGTGGTTAGGTGCTGGGGGAGGAGATCCATTTTATGCAGTGATCGCTAGACGCCAATAGTTAATAGCTAAACAATAAATTTTCTTTGTGTCTTAGTGTCTTGGTGGTGAAAAAATAAATTTTGTTTAACCACCAAGACACTAAGACACCAAGTCGAAGCAAGTCTGATCAAAAAGTAAATTTTCTGCTACAACCACTCAAAAGCCGTAATAATTGCCTTGAACGTTTATCATAACGGGAGTCAAACATGAATTTCCCTCGTGTCCGCAGGATTTTAGCTGTTGTGTTGCTGTCAGTATTGTTACTGACTACAGCCTGTACTCCAAAACAACCTGGACGTTTTGACCAGGTACAACAAGAAAGCAGTCGTCAAAAAACCGGTCAAGCTGTTGCTAAGAATGCAACCCAAGGTAGTGAATTTAACAAGTTTTTCCCTCCTGCTGAAGATGGGTACGAGCGTGTATATACTCAAGAGAAAAAGGGTTTTGCTGAAGCTAAGTTAAAAAAAGACGGTAAAGAATTAGCAATGCTGGCTATTTCCGATACTAAGAGTACACCCACAGCAGCAGCAAAATTTGCTAGCAGCACCAAGCAAATTGCTGGTTATCCAGCAGTAGAAGTTGGTACTACTCAAACTGCCATACTAGTCAGCGATCGCTACCAAGTCAAAGTACTTTCTCGTTCACCGTCATTTCAAGCAAGCGATCGCGAAACCTGGATCAAAAAATTTAACCTCGCTGGTCTAGCAAAACTGAAATAAAAAATTGTCAATTGTACAGACGCGATGAATCGCGTCTAATAACCAATAACTAAAAATAAGGAGATTTTTGTGAGTAAACCGATTTTTGAGTTGGTAGACGAGCTACCGACTAATAACTTGACTGTTTCAATGTTGAATTCCCTGGATTTTGTCGCTCCTGGGGAATGGCAAAATGTAGTTGGTTTTGTCAACACGATTAAAACTGTAACGGGCGAAAGCGACGAAAGTCTCATTCAAGCTATTGGCGAACGAGCCATTTATCTTTACAATGATCGTTCCCAAGGCTACCAACGAGCAATGTGGTTGTATCAAACAGTCGATAGCACAGATAAAGCACTAGGTGCAGCTGCTTTCGCGAATAAGGTAGGAGAGAAAATTCCTCTATTTGGGTTTCTCAACTCTATTACTCCCAAAGCTGACAAAGCCCAAACTATTGACCTGTGTTTGAAATTAGTTGCTGAGTTAGTAGCTTTTTGTAGCATCAACGGTATTCCTGGTGATAGCATTGGGGACTTTGTCGCATCCTTAGGTGAGTATAGTGGTGAATCACTCATTCGGATGGTGGCTTTGGTTTGTGTTGATGGTTTGATACCTCTTGGCCCAGACTTCATCAACAAAGCCTTATCTACAATTAGTCAGACCAATCCCCAAGATTTAGAACAAAATACAACTTTTCAAAATCTTCAAGAGGCGATTCCAGGTCAAAACTCTAGCAGCAAACTGAATTTTATTGGCGAAAGCTTTAACTCAGTTCAAGGTTGGATGAGTAACCTGGTTGCTAACAATGATTTGACGCCTCAAAAAGTTGTTCGTAATTTGCAAAGTTTTGCCGAAATCGCTGATGACAAATTAGATTATTTAGGAGCGTTCCTCGATGTAGCGACAAATTACTACGAACATACAGGGACACAAACCCTTGCGCGTCGCTTGATTGAGCGGGCTGTTGCAGAAATTTAGTTTCATAACTTCATGGATAATTAGTAATTATTTCTATTACTAATTATCCTTTTTTAAAGAATAATTCCTAAGAAAAAATATTATCAAAAAAGTAATTAATTAAACTGGAAATTCAAGGGTTGTATTCGATAATTGACACGACGAACTAGGAGTGTTGTTTGTTGTTTGAATCAAGCAACAACCAACTAGTTGAAAGAGTTAACCACACAACCCCAATGAATCAGCATCACATTGAAGTTACAGTTTCTGCCAGAAAGTTTAAAGACAATATTCGTTATATCCGAGATTTTGTTGCACCTGCAAAGTTGTGCGTGGTGATGAAAGCAAATGCTTACGGGCATGGTTTAAAGCAGTTAGCGACAACAGCTGTTGTGGCAGGAACAGATTATATTGGTATTTGCACAAATCCAGAAGCAACAACTATCCGTGATTTGGGTTTAGATGTCAAACTCCTGCGTTTACGCATGGCGTTACCACAAGAATTAGAAGAATCAATGCACCGCCTGGATATAGAAGAACAGGTGGGAACAATGGAAGCAGCAGAGTATTTATCTGATGCAGGGGTGAGACGCAACAAAAAAATTCCCGTGCATATCAATATTGATACAGGGATGGGTAGAAGTGGTTTCTTTTCATCTCAGATTGAAGAATTAAAGAAAGTTTGTGCTTTGCCGGGTTTGTCTATTGTTGGGATCATGACTCATTTTGCCGGTGCTGACGGTAAAGAACTGGCGTTTACAGAAAAGCAGATGGCAGATTTTTATGATGTTCGTACTGCTTTGAATGACTACTTACCAGAAAATCTACTAACTCATACTCACAATAGTGCTGCAACAGTGCGCCTAACTCCTAAATGTAATAGTTTAGTTAGGGTTGGTGCTGCTTGTTATGGTGTACGCACTTCACGGGACTTTGAAAACCCGCTAGAATTGAAACCAGTGATGTCAGTAAAAACCAGGGTAGCGCAGGTAAGGAAAATACCAGCAGGCAAAACTATTGGTTATGGCAGTTTATATACTACCCAACGCGATAGTTTGATTGCATCTTTACCTGTGGGTTTTGGTGAAGGTTATCCGCGATCGCTCTTCAATAAAGGTATTGTTTTAATTCAGGGTCAGCGTTGTCCAGTAGTGGGAAGAGTTTCGCTCAACATCACAACAGTAGATGTTACCGATCTACCAAAGGAAGTAAAATGGGGTGATGAAGTGGTGTTGGTTGGTAATCAAGGTAACGAGGAGATTACCTTTGAAGAATTAGCCGATAAGTTTCAGAGTGTACACACAGAAATCAACCTGATGGCTGGTTTTATGAACCAGGTAAGTTACTTATATTAATTCAGGTGATGTGCTTTTTCCCATCTTGGCACGGCCAATTAGCCGTGCTTTTATTATTTTTAGGGAACAGGGAACCTGACTTTTCACTTTTATATGGAAAACCTCTGGTGTTGACACTCCTGGATCTTGAGACGCAGGGATTCTAGGCTCACCATTTCTTCACAACTTTCTCAAATATTCTTTCTATGATGAAAGTAGAGAAAGAAGAGGAAAATAAGCTTTGCAGGCTAAATTTAGCCATCACTTAGGGGGTGGCACATATGAAAATAGCAATATTATTATTAGTAACATGTCTGGTTATTACACCTACTAGTGCTTTGGCACAGATGCAACACCAACCAAATTATGAACCAACAATAACTTGGCCAAAACAAGACCGAGAAAAGATACTAAGAATGCGTATTAATCAGCAAATTCAAACCTTCAATACAAATGTTGAGCAAGTAATCAAAGAAACACGAGACATTAAACAGTTTAGCAACCCATATCTAGTCGAGTTCCCAAGAAGAAATGAACGGATGCAACATCATCCAGATGTACCATTTCTCCGTTTCAACTAAGGTGTTAGGAGATATTATTAACACAATTAAACTAAGTAGAGATGCGATGTTCCTCGCATCTCTACAAGGAAATTTGTTGTGTCATGAAAGCGATTAGACATCTCCGAAATAGTAATGTTCTGTGGTAAAAGAATATAATATAAGTCTTTTTACACCAGAATTATGAGTTCCGTATTGGAGCACATCGAAGCGAATCCTCAAGAAACCCAACGATTAATTGGTCTGGGATACCC
>NZ_JBHFLM010000106.1:0-63257 GCF_041928655.1 Pelatocladus sp. BLCC-F211
GATAACTGATAACTGATAACTGATAACTGATAACTGATAACTGATAACTGATAACTGATAACTGATAACTGATAACTGATAACTGATAACTGATAACTGATAACTGATAACTGATAACTGATAACTGATAACTGATTCATGCCCAATGCCCCATGCCCACTACCCAATGATGCCCCAACGCATTAATATAAAATAGTGCGTGTGTCTGTAGCAGTAGTAACTGTTTGGTTGGGGCAAAAACTATGAGTCAAGCAGCAGAGGCTAAGACAGATATTCGACTGCTGATCACAAGAGATAGCAGATACTGGTATCGACAGGGTAAACGGCTTGATAACCAAGAGCAATATGCGGAAGCAGTAGCATGTTATGACAGAGCATTGGAAAGTAGCCCTAATGCTTACTGGCTCTGGTATGACAGAGGCTGCGCTTTACGAGAATTGGGTGAGTATGAAACCGCAGTAGCCAGTTTTGAACAAGCATCAGCACTGCATCCAAATGATTATTGGGCTTGCTACAATCGAGCTTGCATCTTAATAGAAGATTTAGATCAATTTGAAGAAGCGATCGCCACTCTCAATCAAGCTTTAACAATTCGCCCAAATGATTATTGGGCTTATTTTCGGCGTGGAGATGCTAAAAGGCACTTAAAACGCTACGAAGATGCAATTTTTGACTATGATCAGGCTTTGTCAATTCGCCCAAATGATTACTGGGCATGGTTGCGTCGTGGAGATGCTTGCAGGCATTTAAAATACTACGAAGAAGCAATTAAGAGTTATGAGCAAGCCCAAGCCATTAATTCCGACGATTTTTGGTCTTATTACAAACTAGCGGATACTTTTAGATACACAGAAAACTTTGCAGCAGCGCTGAAGAACTATCAAAAAGCCATCGAAATCAAACCTAATGATGAGTATGCTTGGTACAACTGCGCCTGTTGTGCAGCCCGGATTGGGGATACTCCACTGGCGATGGAATACCTAGAGTCAGCCCTACTTATCAATCCCAAGTTTCAAGAATTACTAAAGAATGATCCTGATTTGGTTGTAGTTCGCGATCGCGGATTATTAGGAGATTTGTTACGCGAAATTAATTGTTTAAACTAAAGGGAAATGAATTGATTAACAAGCTATTGCCATGACACAGGCTAAAAACGTTCTTGGAGAACCCTTAGAGGTTTGTTGTACCTCGCCGATGACAGGCTTTTATCGCGATGGAGTATGCAGCACAGGCGCGGGTGATTTTGGCGCCCATGTCGTTTGTGCAGAAGTGACAGAAGAATTCTTAGCATTTACCAAGTCAAGGGGAAATGATTTAAGTACACCTGTTCCTGCGTTTGATTTTCCGGGTTTAAAACCAGGCGATCGCTGGTGTTTATGCGCCTCTCGCTGGAAAGAAGCCCTAGACGCTGGAGTTGTACTACCTGTGGTTTTGTCAGCAACCCATGCGTCGGCTATAGAACATGTTTCCTTAAATGAATTGAAACAACACGCGCTTTGAGGGAACTGGGGATTGGGGTTCAAAGCTAGAATTTTCGGGTTCAAAACTAGAACTTCCGAGTTCAAAGCTAGAATTTTCGGGTTCAAAACTAGAACTTCCGAGTTCAAAACTAGAACTTCCGAGTTCAAAACGAGAAACTTCGAGTTCAGAACGAGAACTTCCGAGTTCAGAACGAGAACTTCCGAGTTCAGAACGAGAACTTCCGAGTTCAGAACGAGAACTTCCGAGTTCAGAACTAGAACTTCCGAGTTCAGAACTAGAACTTCCGAGTTCAGAACTAGAACTTCCGAGATTGTGAATTGATTAACAACCAACCAATAACTACTAACTAGCCTGTTTCCTGAATTTGCAAGCGGATAGTGCGTTCCCCTGCACCACCGAGTTGCAATTCCATCACTTCACTACCGAGGGGTTCTAAGCAATCTAGGAGCGATCGCAATTCTGGTGTACTTGCACCTGTATCTACGTATAACCTGTCTGCTAAATTACCGATGCGTTTCCAAGTCATGTACAATTTGCCGATTGTTTGTTCTAGCTGGGATGCTTGATTTACTAAGTCCGCCGCTATGCTTAAGCAACCAACTCTTTGTGCTTCTATGAGTGCGGTTTCGATGTCAACTTCTTGTTCGTTCAACGCTTGGACTTGAGCTGCTGCTTTGAGATATTTTGCCAGACTACGCGCTTCTGAAGTTACTTGTTTGAGAGTATCGAGGTCGGGATTTTGGGCTATTTCTTTCTGTAAGCTTTGTTGATGCGATTCTGGCAGTTTTTCCATTTCTTTTACCAGAGGCGCAATATAACGGGGAGGAAGGACGTTTTCTGCTGCTTTTTGCTTGACTGGTTCGGGTAATAAATCTGACGACATAGCTGTCCATTCGTCAGTGAGTTGACGTACTTCTCTTCTGGTAATGCGATCGCCTTTTTGTGCAGCTTCACTCACCATGATTTGCACTTCTGGCGCTGATTTGGCGGTTTCCACAAAGGCACGTTTGCTGAAATTCTTAATAGCACTTGGATCTAGCTTGCCTTCTTCTAAAAGTGTATCGGCACTATTCGCCAGCTGAATCCAAGCATAAGCCTGACTTTTACTGATTTCTCGTTCCTTGAGCCATTTGAGAAATCCTGCACCCCGTCCGTCTCCGCCCTTTTTCTCTCGATCTCGGACTGCTCTTAAAATTCGCCCCCGCCAAATTTCTGTTTGTAAATCAAAGCGATCGCACACTTGCCAAGCTATATCTAGCTGCTGTTGAAATTCCTGCTCCGGAATTTCTTCGTCTTCTGGATCAGGTATCTCAAAATCCAGGTCTGCTGGCTGTTGTAACGCAGCAGCTAAGTCATCGAAATTATCAGTTGCTTGCACGGTTGGGAAAGTAATAGTGTATGCGATCGGTTTATTATTACACAATCTGCGAACTCTGAGTGTTACGGTCAAATGTTTGACTAAAAAACTCATCAAGCACTTACAGGTAATGCTTCTGGTAGATACAGCCAAAGGCAAGTGATGTATCTTTTGTTTCCAACTAATCCGAATTAACCCAATCGATGGGGACCCTCAAGAGTTTTAGGACTTACGCAATAACTCTCCCAAACTCCTATTTCTTCGTGTCCTTTGTGTCCTACTCTACGAGAAGCCGCTTGCGCGTCTATGTGGTTCGTTTTTTCATTATTTTGCGTAAGTCCTAAGTTTGATAATAGGCATAGGCGTGATAATTAAATATGCGTCAGCCAGAATCCTGGTAGAGACGCGTGTAATTTCGCGTCTCTACTACACTACGCTGCTTCTTTCATTTGGGCTTTCACAGTCGCATATGCCCAATCCAACCAGGGTAGTAGGGCTTCGATATCTGCGGTTTCAACTGTTGCACCACCCCAAATTCTGATTCCAGGAGGTGCAGACCGATAGGAAGCGATGTCGTAAGCAACTTGCTGTTTTTCTAAGGTTTTAGCCAGTTTTTTCGCACATTGTCCCTGTTGTTCTGGATTTAACTCATTAAACCAAGCATCAACAATCTTGAGACAAATTGATGTACAAGAGCGAGTTTCCGGCTTCTCAGCTAAAAAATCTGCCCAGCTACTTTGCTCCACCCATTTAGCAATAGCTGCTAGATTAGCTTGACTACGGTTAATTAAACCAGGAAGTCCACCAATACTTTCTGCCCACTTCAGCCCATCTAATGCATCTTCTACGCACAGCATTGATGGGGTGTTGATGGTATCTCCTTGAAAAATCCCTTCAATTAACTTGCCTTTTTGGGCGAGGCGAAATAGCTTTGGTAGTGGGCGTGGCGGTTTGTAGGTTTCTAACCGTTCTACAGCACGAGGTGAAAGGACGATGACACCATGCTGGGCTTCTCCACCCAAGACTTTTTGCCAAGAATAGGTAACTACATCTAATTTATCCCAAGGTATATCCATTGCGAAAACAGCTGATGTCGCATCGCAGATAGTTAACCCGGTGCGATCGCGCCGAATCCAATCGCCATTTGAAACACGAACACCGGAAGTAGTCCCATTCCACAAGAACACTACGTCGTGGCTAAAATCCACTTGTGCTAAATCCGGTAAACTCCCGTAAGGTGCTTTCAGGATGCGGGTATCTGGTAACTGTAGTTCATCCACGACGTCCTTGACCCATTCTTGACCAAAGCTTTCCCACGCCAAGATATCTAGGGGTAGTTTTCCCAGCAGTGACCACAGTGCCATTTCCACTGCACCAGTATCGGAAGCTGGTACGATACCCAGGCGATAATCTGCGGGTACACCCAAAATTTTCTTGGATAGCTCAATTACTTCTTTTAACTTGACTTTCCCACCTTCAGAACGGTGAGAGCGACCTACATAAGCATCTTGTAAAACAGAAACAGACCAGCCAGGGCGTTTTGCACAAGGACCAGAGGAAAAATGCGGACGGTGAGGCTTGATAATTGGAGGAGTAAGATTTTCTGACATAGGTGAATTGCAAAATTGCAGATGGGGATCACAGACCCGGTTTCTATTAGAAACTAGGTTTCTATGAATATTCAATAAAAAATTAGAAACTGATGAAATGATCATCCCAGATCAAATACACGTTAGGTTAAAAGAGTATAACTAAAATTCCGAAAGTAAAATGTATTTATAAATTGACAAAATATACTTATTGTGCTTCTTACACAATAAAATTATAAAATCATGAACCAGGTAGATTACCTCCGAATTAGTTTAATTGATCGCTGCAACTTTCGTTGTCAATACTGTATGCCAGAGGGTGCAGAATTAGACTATATCCTCAAGCAAAATTTATTGACTGATGAGGAACTAATCACGCTCATTCAAGAAGTTTTTATACCCGTAGGATTTACCCGGTTTCGTTTGACGGGGGGAGAACCTTTGTTACGTCCACGTGTGGTGGAGTTGGTGAGGGCGATCGCTTCTTTTAAGGAAACACAAGACCTCTCGATGACAACCAACGGCTTTTTACTCGCCCCAATGGCGCAAAGTCTCTATCATGCAGGTTTACGGCGAATTAATATTAGTTTGGATTCTCTCGACCCTGATGTTTTTGACCAAATTATTGGTAATCGTGGTCGTTCTCGTTGGCAAGATGTGTGGAAGGGAATTCAAGCTGCTTCTAGTGTAGGATTTGACCCGTTGAAACTAAATGTAGTGGTTATCCCTGATGTTAACGACCATGAAGTTTTGGATCTGGCAGCATTGACTATTGACAAACAATGGCACGTCCGTTTTATTGAGTTTATGCCAATTGGTAATCCAGAATTATTTGGCGATCGCGGTTGGATAGCTTCTGAAGAGATTCGGCAAAGTATCCGCGAACGCTGGGGATTGACAGAAGCGCAAGTTCGTGGTAATGGACCAGCCGATGTATTTAAAATTCCAGGGGCGAAGGGGACGCTGGGTTTTATCAGTCAGATGTCGGAATGTTTTTGCGATCGTTGTAACCGGATGCGTCTTGCTGCTGATGGTTGGTTGCGTCCGTGTTTACTAAACGAAGCTGGACAAATAGATTTAAAAACAGCTTTACGAACTGGAATTAGCACCACCGAACTTCGCCAACAGGTGAGAGAATTGCTCGCCATGAAGCCAGAAATCAACTTTAAGCTGCGTAACTCAGGTGCAACAGGTGGGTATACTCGCACCATGTCACAAATTGGTGGATAGTCATTAGTCATTTGCAAAGGACCCTTACGGGTACTCTACGAGAAGCCTATGAGCGCGTCTACATGGGGGAGACCCCCATAGGCGCGCTCATAGGCTTCCCGTAGGGTAGACCGCGCTGGCTCACAAATGACCAATAACTAAGGAAAAATGACCGGGGTTGCCGTGCCGGACAAGCCCCTAAATTCTATTTATGGGGGCTAGGCGCGGGCGTTGCTTATTCGCCTTCCCCATTCCTCAACTAATTCGCTGGCACTAATACCTCTATTTTTCGCTTCCTCTTTTATCTTTTCCCAAGCTGTTGGAGTTAAAAACACAGTTCTTTTAACCTTTATTTCATCATGGTAAACTGGTTGATTTTTAATTCTTTTTAACCCTTTTTTAGTTGCCATTTCTAGAACCAACTGCCATACTAAATATAGTTTAACAAATAGAAGGGGGTGATTCAAAAGTGTTGGTACTGGAGTACAAAGCTGTGGTTAAAAAATCTCAGTCAACCGCCATAGATGAAGCCATTCGTACAAGCCAGTTTGTGCGTAATAAAGTATTGCGTTATTGGATGGATAATCGCGGCGTTGGTAAAAAAGAACTGTACCAGTACAACACTCAGCTACGAGCAGAATTTGGATTTGTTAAGGACTTGAACAGTCATGCTTGCCAAGCGTCTGTAGAGAATGTAGAACGAGCTATTAATAAGTTTTTTGATAGCTGCAAAAACAATAAGCCGGGAAGAAAAAACTACCCAAAATTTAAAAAACATAGCCGTTCTGTTGAATACAAAGTTTCAGGGTGGAAGTTGCACCCATCGAAACGACGGATAACATTTACCGACAAAAAAGGTATTGGTGAACTCAAGCTATTGGGCAAGTGGGATATTCATTCCTACCCGATTGAATTAATTAAGCGAGTTCGGATTGTGCGTAGAGCCGATGGGTGTTATGTGCAGTTTTGCATCAAAGTAGATAACCAACAAGATGCACCACTAACTACCTCCGAAATAGGTATTGATGTGGGCTTGGAATATTTCTACTCTGATAGCAATGGCTATCATGAAGAAAACCCACGATATCTACGTAAGTCCGAACAAGATATCAAGCGGGTTCAACGTCATATTTACAAGAAGAAAAAGGGGTCATCTGGCAGAAGAAAAGCTCGTGGTGTTTATGCTCGTAAGCATTTAAGAGTAACAAGACAAAGGAATGAACATGCGAAGAGACTCGCACGTAACTTATGCCTAGCTAACGCTAAGGTAGTCTTGGAAGATTTAAATGTTTCCGGGTTGGTGAAAAACCACAAACTAGCCAAGAGTATCTCTGATGCTTCTTGGTACAACTTCCGTCAGTGGCTTGAATACTTTGGTGTGAAATTTGGTCGAGAAATCATTGCAATTCCTCCCCATTTCACCAGCCAAGAATGTAGTAACTGTAGTGCTAGAGTCCAAAAATCCCTTAGCACCAGGACTCATTCTTGCCCGCATTGCGGACACGTTGAGCAACGTGATGTGAATGCTGCCAAAGTAATTTTGAATCGTGTAAAGGCAAGGCAGTGCGGTCTTGGGGAGACCCCAAGACCGCACTGCCGCTAGGGGTGGGCAACCCCAAAGTAACGCCAGTCGAGACGTTCCCTCTACTTCTATTGGTCGCAAGACCTGTAAAAGCAAGGAACGTCAGTGACGCTGGAATCCCCCGCCTTTAGGCGTGGGGAGTGTCAAAATTACGCTTGACGTGAGTAGTACTCAACCACGAGTAGTTCGTTAATACTGAGTGCTATCCATTCACGTTCAATCACACTGTTGACTTTACCTTCCATCTTGTTTTTGTCAAATTCAAGATGACTGGGAAGGTTGGCTAAACCGGGATATTGTAAGTTAGCTTCTACTAACTTCCGGGATGCTTCTTTATTTTTAACAGCAATGACTTCTCCTGGACGACACTGGTAACTAGGAATATTCACCACGCGACCATTAATTGTGACATGGCCGTGATTTACCAATTGGCGTGCTGCTGGGATAGTGGGAGCCATACCTAAGCGGAAAACTGTATTATCCAAGCGCATTTCTAGCAATTGCAGTAGCACTTGTCCGGTAGAACCAGTCACACGTCTGGCTTTCCTTACGTACCGCAGCAGTTGCTTTTCTGTCAAACCGTAGTTGAAGCGGAGTTTTTGCTTTTCTTCAAGACGGACAGCGTACTCAGAGCGCTTCTTGCGGTTCTGACCATGCTGACCAGGAGGATAAGAGCGTCTGGCGCTTTTACGAGTTAGTCCTGGCAATTCACCCAGGCGACGTGTAATTCTTAATCGTGGTCCTCTGTATCGGGACATGAGCTTCCTAATCTAATCCTAATTTCAACTTTTACCCAGACATACCATTTTGACATTCCCTGCCCAAAAGTGCTAGAGATTCTTGGTTCACAGAACGCACATTATTATTTAAATGTAAGTTGCTTCTTTTACCAAGCTTTTACTCTGATTGCTCTAGAGTCAGTTTCGGCGTGTCTCGCCGTACTGTACTTGTCGTTTTAAGCTTTTAGTTGCGATCGCGCTGTTTACCCTGAGTCATTGCTTGAGTTTCAAGCCTCTACGGCAGCGCCAATGCCAGCAGCCAAGACATTTTTCGCTAACTCCACAGGGTATTATACAAGAAATCAGGCGAAATTGGTGATTGGGGATAAGGGAGACAAGGGAGAATAACCAATCCCCGATCCCCGATCCCCGTACTCTATGAGAAGCCGCTGACGCGTCTACGCGTAGCGTCTCCTCTGGAGAATCCCCGATCCCCGATCCAAACCTTCCTGCCAAAATAGGTGAAAACTAACTTTGAAGATGAGATAGCATTACTTTGCGTGATTGGAGTAGAACGGAAATGTCATTCAACAAAAGCAGTAAGTATTTATACATAACTATGCTAAAAACTCAACAATTCTTGGGTACTGGAGTAGCTGCACCAGCGTTAATTGTGATGGGATGGTTGGGAATGAATTTTTTACCTGGTACAGATGCGATCGCTGTCACTACAGGTGATTATAGGGCTTGTGCTTCTGAACTTCTCAAAGCGGGGATCACTGCGGAAGCTGCTGCACGCGGCTGTGCAAGAGCATTGCGTCCCAGAGATTTGTCCTCTTGTGTAGCCGAAATTAGGCAGAACACAGAAATCGCAGCAGTCGATGCGCTACCTACCTGTGTACAAGCATGGCGTCCTGAAGATGTAGGCGCATGTGTAGCTGGTATTAGTAAAAGTACTGAGGATAGCAAACAAGTTCTTGACAAACAGCTCTTTAACAGAACAGTCTTAAGTAACTGTGGTCTGAGTGTATTACCACGGCGCTATGCTCAGTGTGTGGTGGGTTTGCGATTGCAAATCGACAATTTAGCTCCCACTCAGGCTTTAAATAATTGTATTGATGCCAGTAATTATGTTAGTGGCTATTTGCCTACTTTTATACCTGCCAATAGAACAAATAACACGATTTTCCAGCCCTCTTTTCAAACTCAGCCAATTCCTAACAACCAGATTCCTAACAACCAGAATCCTAGCAACCAGAATCCTAGCAACCAGATTCCTAGCAACCAGAATGCTCAATAATATCAATTATTTTGATTGATTAATTAAGATAAAAGGGTGTAGGGGTGTAGGAGGATTGTGCGGGTGTGGGTAAAAATTTTGGGGTATTTTAAAGACGTAAATCTCAGAAAAATTCTTGTTTTCTCTTACACCCTTCCACCCTTACGTTTTAGTGATGATGAAAAGCAAATAATGGTGATCCCCTATGCAGTGAAATTATGAAATTATGCATATGAGTGTCAATCTACAAAATAATGTATTTTTATTCGGCTTTAATTTATCCCACACTAAGAACAATGTACTATTCAGTACTTGTTGTATAGTGTGGGACTGTCGTCTATGGTACTAGCTGCTAATTTTGCCCAGGAAAATCTGAAGACCATACCTATTTTTGGGATTCTAGTCTTCTTTTTTACCAAATACCATCTGTAATACCACAGGGACTCCATCATCTTGATGATACTTATCTGCCCAAGCACGGATAATTTCATCCAATTCGTCTTTGGCCTGCTGCATCTTTTCGGGTGGAATATCCAACTCTTCCAATGCTCGCATGGTGTTTGGTCTTTTTTCGGCCCAATCTCGCATCATTCGGAAGAAGCGGGCGGTATCTTCGACCATGATGTAAGTACGCTCTTGGTCGTCTGCTGGTGCATAAAAAGGACGGGTGAGAGCGTAGAAGGGCATTCCCCAAGGAGAATCAATACGTGTCACCGTACCAGAGTAAAGTAAACGGCGCTTTATATGCTCCGCTAGAGCTTCACTCAAAGGCATTTGGTGTTCTTTGGGTAAATCTTCTTGCGATCGCTTGTGCAGAAATTCAATTAACTCTAGAAATTCAAACGAGGTGATCAAATGAGCATCTGGCAAATTAGAGGGTAATTTTTGCTCAATTTGTCTCTTTTCCTCGCTAGTGAGACTCGTACCCGGAATCCGGGAACGTCCTGGCCGCCAAGGATATTTTTCCATCCAGACATAGGGGAACTGAATCAGATAGCGTGGTTCTTGAGAACCTAGCATCTTTAACAGTTTGCCCTCAGTCAAGGCTTGTCTTACTTCCTCGACAATGGCTTTGACTCGTTTAGGTTCCAAGTGATGTAAATGTCCTGTCATCCGCAGGTTTTGTCCCTGCTCTAGATAGGTCATGTAAATTGCACACTTGGCTGCGGTTGCGGCTGCATCTAAAAATGCCCCATGTCTATGCCCACTTGTCCGCATGGCACTAAAAGCCAGATAAAGCATGATCTGATCCATAGCACTGGGGCCAAGACGCTTGATCAGATCTACGTCATTACTCATATAACAGGCAATTGAATAGCACGTTTACAGTAATCAGTCAATGGAAAGTATGTAGTATACACCCGACTGAAGGCGATGTCTTTACTTAGATGATCTATTATGCGTTAAGTAAGGGTGTTCTTGGTAGTCATAATTGTCATTTAGTCAGTATTTTCTGGCAAATTGGCAGAATCAACTTTGTTGGTAGAGGTAATCAACTAATTCAAGAAGGGAGAAAGCAGCTATACAGAAGGATGAATGCTATCAAGCTTAACTATGGCTCAAATTTGAGTCTATTTTTATAAATAGGAGAAAGGTTTAGAGCCGAGCCACTGAAAGTGAAATTATCCTTATATTCCAAGGAAAGTTGGAATCTCGAACCTTGTAGGCGATCTCTTTTTCTCTTTTACCTTTTATTTTTCCCTTTAACCTCTTCGGTGATTGAGGTTATTCAAGCTTTAGCTGTATTTTCTCTTATAATGTATTTGTTTCATGACAAAAGACCAGCCTACGAAGAAGAAGGTGGTATGTTTAGCAGTCTCACTAAAAACGCAGCGTATGGTGAGCTGCTCTGAAATTGCCAAGGGATGATGCTGTCCTGATAATAAATCGAATCTGCTTGAGGGAAAGTCATAGACTTCAAAATCCAAGTGATTAATTCAAAAACAAAAAATCTTGTCTTTTCTAAGAAGATTTTTGCTGATTTTAGCAACTTTTAGACAGTGCATATGTAAAAACATTTACAAATTTGCTATTTATCTGAGAAGTTTGATTGAAAAAAATCTTAAAAAAGTCGTAGAAGAAGCTTTGGAATTCAAAAATGTTAATAGAAATGGATTTTTTATTGAAATTTTGGTCAGTAAACTTTTAAGTAGAAAGCATTCCCAAAAAAATTTTGCAACTATGTATAAAAAAGTCGATCTTCCCTAATGCCATCAATTCTCTACCCTTTTGCTTTTTTCAAGTCAAGAGGCATTACTGTAGAAATTAAAAATTAAAAATTAAAAATTAAATTTATTGAAATTTTAATTTTTAGTTGCGGGAAGTAGTACCAGTTGTTTTGGTGTGATTTCGTATTTTTTCATAGCTAATAGCAGCCGCACCAAAAGTTACTAATAAAACTCCTAATACTTGTGCAGGTTGTAGTGTTTCTTGAATAATCACCCCTGTCAAAATCACGGTTAATACAGGAACAGTAGCACCGAGAATTGCCGATCGCGTAGCACCTAGTTTGCGGACACCGACATTATTGAAAACATAACCAAATAAAGTCAATACGCCTAAAATAAAGGCACTTAAAATCAATTCCAGTAATTTATTGGGATTGACTTGGAGACTCCAAGTGATGGGTAAAGGTAGGATCAAACCCACCAAAGACAACACCAGCATGGTGGCAAAATTAATTAAAGTAAAAGGCACAGGATGGAGTTTGCTTGCACAGACGCGTGTCAGAATTATATAGAAGGCAAAAGCTATTCCTGAAACTAGAGCTGCGATACTGCCTACAAAAGCGTTACCTGTACCAACACCTGTATCTCCTGCTAGGATCATCATCTGTCCGACAAAAATAGAGGCGATCGCACCGAAACGAAAAGAAGTAGGTTGTTCTCTAAGCAAAGACCATGCTAAAAGTGCGCTAATGGCTGGATAAATAAACAATAATGCGATCGCTATTCCCGTTGTGATTTGGCTAATAGCAATATAAATCAATACCTGAGACAAAAATAAAAAGCATCCACTCACTATCGACAGCAGCAATACCTGCTTGCTTTTTGCATTCGCGGTGCGAGATTTTGTTCGCAATGATTCCACGAGATTTTGCAAATCTTGCCATACCTGCGGATATAATATAGGCGCTAAAACCAACATCAATGGTACAACTACCAGCATCCTGAGCATTAAAATCAACAGAGAGTTACCAAGAGTAGGCGTCAGTAAACCCTCGACCTCAAATGCTCCAAAAATTAGCGAATTTGGGTTGAAAATCACTTTAATGGCGACGTTGTAAAGCGATATCACTCCTGTTGACAACAGAATAAACAGTAAACCCATTGGTGCGATCGCTGAATTTTTTCTCTGGGATCGCGCGGATGTGGTTACTTCTTCCCTTGGTGATACACCATTGGAAATAAATGTTGTGTCACCCTCTAGGAAAGAATTGGCTGACACCACATCATCATTAGTAAATGCAAAAACCTCAGATTCTTCTGGTAGATCAATTTGCGCCTCTCCATATTCTCGAATCCTGTTTGTTTCTAGTTCCGTTTCCACATCCCAGTCACTAGATTCCTCTTGTTGTGTTGGTTCTTCCTGATGATGTGGTGGAGTTTCCCAAAAACTTGAGTGTTGTTGTGTTGGTTCCTCAGCAGGATGCTGTTGTTGTGTTGGTTCTTCCTGATGATGTGGTGGAGTTTCCCAAAAACTTGAATATTGTTGTTGTGTTGATTCCTCAGCAGGATGTTGCTGTTGTGTTGGCTCTTCCTGATGATTTGGTGGAGTTTCCCAAAAACTTGAATATTGTTGCTCTGTCGGCTCGTCTACATAATGTAATGGTGTTTCCCCAAAACTTGGATATTGTTGTTGTGTCGGCTCTTCCTTATGATGTGGTGGGGTTTCCCAAAAACTTGAATATTGTTGTTCTGTTGGCTCGTCCGCAGGATGTGGTGTTGTTTGGATGACTGTTGGAGGAGATTGTTGTGGCGATCGCTGTGTAGTTTTTTCCAATTCCACACGTACGAGTTCACCACGTAGGCGATTTACTAACTCTGCTAAAATTTCTTCCCCTTGCTGTTGTTGCAGTGACATCTGAGACAACTGCTGAGAAATATTAGTTTGATAGTTCTTTACTTCCTGCTGAAGAGTGTGAAAAGTAATAGTGAGGGTATCATCTAAAGAGCCAAGCAGTTGATTGGCAACAGCGTTACTTTCTTCACTATCTTCAGTGGTTGATTCTACAGCTTGTTTGGCTAAGGTTTCCAGAGAAGATTGTAGTTGCGAGGATATATGACTTGCCAAAATATTAGCTAACTGACGCAACAATACTTGTAATTCGCTTAACTGGCGACCTTGAAGCAGTTCTTCTTTTTCTTCTTGTAGACGTTTGACATCATCAACTAAGCGGAGTCTTTCTGTCTGTAAACACTTGATATCTTCTTGTAAAGACTTGAGCAAAGTCCGTTGGATAATTTGCAATTCTTCAGTGACAGCTCTTAGAGCGGTATCTGCTTCTGTGAATGGATCACCTGTTCGTGAGTTTTCTGACCGCTTCTCAAATCGCCCCATTAGTTTGTTACCTCTAACCTACGGTATCCTGTCTTATCTTGTAGACTTTTGATATGGCTTCAGGCTTGGTATAATTTTTAATAATTTTTTATGTTAAGTTAATTGTTCTCTACTATAATTTGTTGTTTCAAAACATCACAGTGATTTATGTAGTCTAAATACAAAGTAATAATTTTTTTGGTAATTAAAAGTTTCCTAGAAATACATTTACCATGTAAAAATGTAAATACAATGACAGTTTGCCTACAAATCAAAAGATTTATTTTTAAGTATTTAGTACAAGTTAAAAATCTTGCGATCGCCCGAAAAGCATTTTAACAGTTATTAGGAATCAGTTGTCAGTTTTATCTCTTGGGATGCTCCCTCAGTCAAAAACCTAAAAACCGGGTAATGCTAAAGATTGCAGCACTAAGTCCCCCACTGATGGGAACTGTAACTAACCAAGCAGTAGCGATCCCTTGCAGAGTCTTAAATTTAACTGAGTTGAGATTTTGCACCAGTCCCACACCGACTACACCACCCACAAGCGCGTGAGAAGTAGAAACAGGTAGCCCCAAACGAGAAGCCAAAAGAATTGTAGTAGCGGTTGCAAGTTCAGCACAAAATCCACTACTGGGTTGTAAAGAAATAATACTTTCGCCAATAGTAGCAATGACTTTCTTACCCCAGATAGCCAAACCAGTAACAATACCAGCACCACCAAGCACTAAAATCCAGATAGGAATAGCGATCCCGCCTGTAGGTACTGTACCAGTGCTATTAATGTAAATGATCGCCGCCAAAGGAGCGATCGCATTACCGACATCATTAGAACCATGAGCAAAAGCCACAAAACAAGCACTCAGTAACTGGAATTTGGCAAATAAACCCTCAACTACGGAGAATGGAGAAGAAGACGCGGAGAGTGTGTCCCCCGTGTCCAACTGTCGCCAGCTATACAAACTAAGTGCGATCGCTGCGATACCCCCGACAAACAAGGGAAGATCATAGATCGGTACTTGCATACCGAATTCCTCAGTTAAAATTTTTGCCAGTGGTTGAGTAACTGATGGTAAAACAATCACACCAAAGATTCCCAGTAACATCACACTCAACCAGGGAATCCACTCATTCAGTTGTAATAATTGATGCGGTTGTTCTAAAATCCAGCGCTTGATCTGGCTGTAAAACAAAGCTGCGATCGCACCACTGATTACTGGGGTGACAATCCAACCGATAGTGATTTTGCCAATTGACGACCAATCGATCGCATCTACACCCAAAGCTACCCAACTAAAGCCAGCGATCGCACCGACAACTGCATGAGAAGAAGATACAGGCAAACCGCGTGCAGTGGCAAATTGTAACCACAAACCGCAACTAATTAACACTGTGATCATCCCAATCATTAACGTTTGCGGCGTACTTGCAAATAATTCAGGATTAGCAATTTTGGTTGCGATAGTTTCCGATACTTCCTGTCCAAACAATACCGCGCCTGTAAATTCTAATACACCAGCAATAATCAATGCCTGCTTGAGAGTTACAGCCTTGGAACCAACAGAAGTTCCCATCGCATTAGCAACATCATTAGCACCAAGGTTAAAGGCGAGATAAAAAGCAAGCAGAATGACTATGAGGATCATGGGGAGCGGGGAAAGCGGGACACGGGGGACACGGGGGACATGGGGGACACGGGAAGGGAGAATTATTTAACAAATCTCTTCCCGATCCCCGATCCCCGATCAAGGATAAATCAAAATTTTGTACGTTTCTGGTGTTGGTGCGATCGCTTGATCTACGGCTTGAGATAAATTTTGTAATGGATAGCGATCGCTAATTAATGCCTGTACATCAATGCGTTTATTAAACACAATATCAGCCGAAAGGCTTTGCAGGCGGTAGGATGAACTGTAGCTACCCATCAAATCAATTTCTCGACGATAGAGAATATTCGGGTTAATGGGAATTTCTACTTGATCAGGAAATTCAGCAAAAAAGAGAATTTTACCGCCTTTGCGGGTACAGTCAAGGGCTTGGAAGAAAGCTTTATCACTGGGAACAGCAAGTAGAGTGACATCCACACCCATTCCGTTGGTGAGTGCTTGAATTTTGGCTGGTAAATCAGGATCACGAGCATCAAAAGCTGCTTCTGCACCCACAGCCAAAGCTTTTTCAATTCGGGAGGGGATCAAGTCAGTGGCGATCGCTTTTCCTCCGAAATATTTCACCAACATCACAAACATTAACCCAATCGGCCCCGCACCAGTGATCAAAACCGTTTGTCCAGGTGCAATTTGGGCTTTTTTCACTGCTTTGAGACAGCAATTAGTTGGTTCAACAAAGCTTGCTTCTTCAAAACTGATCTGATCGGGGATGGGAATCAACCCACCATTGCGGACAATATGACCGGGAACCTTGACATACTCAGCAAAACCACCGCCACTAGGTGCAAATCCGGCTGTCGTACAGATGTTTTTATAAGTTTCGCACATTGAGAAATTGTCATTTAGGCAATAGTCGCACCGCATACAAGGGATGTGGTGCATTACCGCTACCCGTTGTCCAATTTGCCAATTTTTTACCTCTGTACCTAGTGCTGCGATCGTTCCCGCAGTTTCATGTCCAAAAATCCGTGGTGGTTCATACAGGGGATAACGAATTTTTTTGATATCCGACTGACACAAACCTACTACCCGCACCTGTACCAGCACTTCATCCGGTTGTAGTTCGGGTACAGGGATTTCTTCGTAGGAAAGTTGATTGACGCCTCTAAATACCTGTGCTTTCACGTTGATATCTCACCGTTCAACGATAATAGATTTAGCACTAGGGGCGTGATTTGGCTATTAATTTTGAGATTTTTGTTTGTAGTCAATCTGAGAAAAATCTGATCAAGCCTTAAGTATTTATTGCTCCCCTAACCAAAATCACGGTACTGTCTACACCAGAGGCGATCGCTTCGGGAATATTTCCTTTCATGGCTTGTTGTAGTAATCCTTCACGGGAAGCGCCCAAAACAACTACATCATAATTTTCTGTTTTAACTAAGTTGATGATTCCTTCAGTTACAGAATCTGCTTTCACGGGTGCTGCTACTACGGTGCTGGATAATTTGCGACGACGGATGAGTATCCGAATCGCTTCTTCTAAAATTCTCATGTCTGGTTCTGATTCGGATGGCTGAAACACGCGGGTGAGGCGAATTTTGGGATCATTTCCTAGCGTTACCAAAGCTGGTAGTAATTTGATCGCCGCTCTTGCATTCGGACCACCAGCCATTGGAATTAGCCAACGGTTGAATTGGGGAGGACGGAGGGGAGATGAGGAGATGGGGAGATGAGGAGAAAGGGAAAGGGGAGGAATCGAAGCAATTGGGAGTAGGCGAAACTCTGGACTCTGGATTCTAGACTGTGGACTTTTCCCTAATTTCACCAACACTATCTCACAACTCGCTTGACGAATTACCGTGTCTACAACATCGCCAAATATACGACCAGGGGTGGAAGTGTTTCCCTTCCACCCCATTAAAATTAGGTCAATGTGTCTTTCTTTGATTGTCTCTAGGATTGCATGGGCGATATCGTGGGTAACTCGTATCTGTGTATGTACTGGGATTTTCCATTTTTTGCCCAAAGCTTCAGCATCTCGGAGTAATCGCCGACTTTTAGTTGTTCTGACTGGTGTTTCGGCTGGAGAACTTTGACGAGAAACAATTATTACTTGCAGACATTCTATTTCGTAGTGGCGATCGCGAGCAATTGCTGCTGCCATTCGCAATAATGTCGCCGCTGTTTCAGGATTCGCGACTGGTACTAATAATCTACCTCTACCGATACTAGGCGATCGCGTTTGATAAACTACGTAAGAAGGTTCTGGCTGGGGTCCGTGTTCTCTAGTTTTACAGTTCAGACTATCGGCTTCTGCTCGAATAATATCAGCACGAGTGATAATACCAATAATTCTGCGTCCTTCTACGACTGGTAAACGACTGATTTGATGACGATCCAATAAATAGAGTACATTACCTAAGCTGTGGATGGGTGTGACTGTCACTGGCTGCGGTGTCATGATTTCTCGTAGCGGAGTATCTTTTGCTAAGTTGCGATCGCGTATTTTTAATAAATCGGTTTGGGTGACAATTCCGACTAATTTACTCTCTTCAACTACAGGAAATCCCCGATGATGAGAGCGAGAAAAAGCCTGTACCGCTTCTTCCACAGATATCTGTGCATCTAAGGTTTCCACCCGTCGCTGCATCACATCTTTTGCTGTGAGGTTGCTCAATGTATCCTCAATGGGAGGTGGGTTTTCAATACAGATGCCGCTTAACTCTAAAAGTTTGGTATACAGTGATCCTGGGATCAGTTTGTCAGCAACCAAATAAGATGTGACGGAGCCAACCATCAAGGGTAATACCAGATTGAAATCTGTTGTCATTTCAAAAACAATCACAATCGCCGTCATTGGTACTTTGGAAACGGCGCTAAAAAATGCTCCCATACCTGCTAAAGCATAGGTAGTAGGCGAACCTAATCCAAATAAATGGAATTCAAAAACACCGATGAGATAACCTAAACAAGAACCTAAAATCAAACTGGGAGCAAACAACCCTCCTGGCGCACCTGAACCAAATGCTAATAGTGTCAAGATAAATTGAGCAAAAAAAGCGATCGCAGCTACGGGTGCATTAGCTTCACCAGCCAGGACAAATTCTCGTAATCCAGTATTGTCACGGAAAGACTCAGGTAAAATTGCAATGACTGTTCCTGAGATAAATCCTGCCAAAGCTATCCTTAAGGGTAAACTGATATGAAAACTGCGATATATTTGAATACTTTTAATTAATCCCCGATTAAATAATGCTGCCAGTAACCCTGCTAAAATACCTAAAATCAGGTAAAAGGGAATTTCTACGATTGAAAAACTGCTCGAAGATCGAGTCAATTCTAAGTTAAGTAGCAAACTACGACCACCCAACAGACGGGAAACAACGCCACCAATAAAGGAGGCGATAATCGCGGTTCCCAATGTCAATCCTGATAAATCTTGGAGTAACTCTTCGATCACAAACAACACACCAGCAATCGGTGCATTGAAAGCTGCTGCTAAACCTGCACCTGCACCAGCTGCGATCATCTGGCGTCGATGATCTGGAGAGGTGGGAACCCAACGACTCATCCCTGCGGCCAAAGCAGCACCGACTTGTACAGTCGGGCCTTGTCTACCTAAAGTTATCCCTGAACCCAAGGTGAGTGTAGAGCTGAGTAACTTGACAAGCGCCACTCGCCAAGAAAGCTTGACAGGTACATTCGCAAGTGAAGCTTTAACGTGGGGTATACCACTACCAGATGCTTCTGGTGCAAACCTTTCCACCAATAGTCCAGCCAGAAACCCAAAGCCCAAACCAACTGCTGGTAGGAATAGCCAAGCTGGTAAAACATGGGAACCATGAACTCGCCATGTTCCTAGCCATCCCGAACCAAATTTTAAGCATACAGCAGAAAAAGCCGCAACCAGACCAATCACACAGGCCTCTGCGATCGCTAAACCTCTTCTCGGCTGCCAAACTGTGCGAATATACTGATTTAGGAAAGGGGGAGACATAACAATTAAAAATTAAAAGCAAAATTAACGGGTTAAATAAAGGACATGGTTGTCCTAATTTCACTATTTTGCAGTCGCACAGCAATTTATCCATTTCCATTTATGGATAGAGTTTGTATTTTTGATATTTATAGGGAAAATTCTAACTTTTTACGCAACTTTTAAAACTCAGAATATTTGGAGTTGGCAAATGAAATGGCACAAACTCAAGCCAGTGACACTAGCTACTGGCATGTTATTAGTAATTTGTGCATCAGCAGTATATCTCAAATATTCTGCTGACACATTCAGCAGAAATTTTGAAGCAAAAAATAATACATATACCAAGCGCTTATCAGTAGAACAAATACGGCGTACTGCTAAATTTATCACTGTAAAAGTGATGTCAAAAGAATTCTTGGGATCAGGAATTTTATTGAAAAAGCAAGACTCAATTTATACAGTTTTGACTAATGCCCATGTATTGCGTGCCGATGATCCTCCGTATCGGATTCAAACACCGGATGGTCGCATTTGGTCTGCAAATTTGCCGAAAAATGTCAAGTTTGGCACAAATGATTTAGCAATATTACAGTTTCGTAGCTCAGACAGAAATTATACTGTAGCATCTATTGCTTTTAACCCTGCTATTGGTGATGATGTATTTGCTGCTGGATTCCCCTATGCGGATGAAGGTAAAGACAAAGGCTTTACGTTTACAACTGGTAAGATCACGCTAAAATTACCGAAAGCTTTGGAAGGTGGCTATCAAATTGGCTACACTAATGACATCCAAAAAGGTATGAGTGGAGGCCCACTTCTCAATCATCAGGGTGAAGTGGTGGGTGTGAATGGAATGCACGCATATCCTTTGTGGGATGTTCCTTCAGTCTTTAGTGATGGTTCCGCAGCAGATCAAAAATTACATGAACAGATTGTTCGCCTCAGTTGGGCTGTACCTACGGAAAAATTTTCTTTTAGAACAAAAATAACTCTATTCTCTAATGAATCTCAAAAGAATTAATCATTTCATTTGCAGTATTGATAAATTGCTCATAATCATCAATTGCTGCTGTATAGGTAATTACGTATGCTTTATTGCCTTTTAAAGTCCAAACTTGCAAATTTTTTAATTCAAGGTCTCCATCTTTGCCTGTGTAAATTATCTGATTTGCTTGTTTGAACGCCAAAGTAGTTGAACTCATATCAATAATTTCAGCATCTGGCAAAGTATTTTTAATTTCATTAATAAACAGTTGTTTAGACTCAGCTAATGTACCAGAGAATTCTTCAATATCTATATTGATTTTTTCTTGAAATCTATCTGTATCATTTTGCTTAGGAGAGATAATTGTTGCTAATTCAGTCACGCCTGCAACATAAATGTCTTTAATTTGTAACTGCCAACTCTCTGGATATTTGATTTTGATTTGATATTCGGTGTTTTCATAAGGTATAAATTTTTCTTGTTTATTTCCAGGCCAAAGTCTAGAACCAAAGCCCACAACTAAACTAGCAAGTACTGCAACTATTCCTAAAGGAAATAACCATTTCCACTGTTTAGATTTAGTTTTTTTATCTGAGATTCTTCGCAGTGCTTCTAATGCTGATTCTGCTGACTGATAACGTCCACTAAAGTGATAACGTACCATCCGATCTAGAATATCAGCTAGCTCAGGACTAACCTGCACTTGATCACGCCAGATAATTTCTCCGGTTTGGGGATCTCTGGGAAGTTTGCTTCCTTGAGAAGGGTCGGGATATATACCTGTTAAAGCTTGGATACCAATGACTCCGACGGCGTAGACATCACTGCTATATTGCGGTTCACCAGCTGCTTGTTCACTCGGCATGTAGCCAAGAGTACCAATCGCCACGGTGACAGTTTGTCCCTGTTGATTAACTTCCAGACCTCTTACTTTCTTAACTGCACCAAAATCAATCAGGACTATTTTCCCGTCAGAGCGTCGCATGATATTAGCGGGTTTGATGTCCCTGTGAATCACTTTTTGGCGATGGACAAATGCTAAAACTTCTAGAATTTCCGTCAACAGTTTAATTGTCTCGGCTTCAGTTAGTCTATTAGCTAACGGAGGTAGTTCTTGCCTGAGATCGTGACCTTCAATATATTCTTGTACTAAATAAAATTCTTGATTTTCTTCAAAGTAAGCTAAAAGACGCGGAATTTGATCATGATTGCCTAATTCTTCTTGAATTTCTGCTTCTTGTTTAAAAAGGCGTTGTGCTATGTGTAGAGTATTCGGGTCGTTAATTCTTGGTTTTAACTGCTTAACTAAACACTTAGGATTACCTGGGCGGTCAGTGTCACAGGCGATGTAAGTAGCCCCAAATCCTCCTCCTGATCCCAATTGTTGGACAATTTGGTAACGTCCACGAAGCTTGTGACCCGACATTACATTCACCTTACATCCTATAAGTTAGAAGTTATGACTCAAAGCGTCTTGCGTTGATGTTATCTTGACATAATTTGGAACTCATAGCCTAAAATTACCACCAAACAGCAAAACACCCGAATTCGGTCATTTGCACAACCCACGAGTTGTTACCAAATAAACTACAAAAGTCCCTAGCCAGTGACTACTCGCATAGTGTTCACTGACAGCATCAATGATGCTATTCTGACGATGTAGAACAGCAGCAGTACGAAGTGTATTTATTCGAGGATCGGTGTTTGGTAAGCCATAAATTATCCCCTCAAGCATCCAAGCACGACTGAGATTTAAACCATGAAAATGGGATTGTAAATAGTCTTGAGGATTAGTTACTTTTACAGGTTGTAGCCAGTTGACTGACTCATCAATTGGTAATTGTGGCTGAAAATCAGTTAGCCAGTCAGCAAAATCTGTCGGTGAAAGAATTCGCCGCACGAGATCAGCTTCCGCAAGACAGGGAGAGATAAAATCATAACCGAGTGGTTCTAAATTTAACGGATAGCTGCGATCGCTCAAATAAAATTTTCGGATTTTGTTTTCAATCAAATCAATAAAGTTCTCGTTTTTGGTAATTCGCGCCCAATCTATTACTAAACCCAGCGCAAACGCCGTTTGACTATGGGTTCCTGTGCGGTTAGGAAATTCCAGATTTTGTAGCCATCGCTGAAAGTTACTTGCAACCAAGGTTTCTAGCGGTTCCAACACAGCCAGCCATTCTTGAGCTTGGTTGTCGTTCCATTCTCGCAATTCCGCAGCCAGTTGCAACAGCCATGCAAAACCGTAAGGACATTCAAAGTAAGGATGTTTATGTAAATGGGCTATTTCCCCTTGAATTTTTTCAGGTGTAAAGCTTTGAGTTAGGGCTTCTCTGAGTATAGTTTGAAAAGTGGCTTCAGGAAAATAACGGGCTAGACGTGCGAGTAACCAGTGTCCATGTACAGCCGAATGCCAATCTAAGCAACCATAGAAAGTTGGTGTTAATTCCCTTGGTGGTTTAATATCTTCATCGTTATTAAACCAATAAATACCACTATGTGGATACTCTTGCTTGATGCAGCCGAGTACTAATTGGACAAATTTTGTTGCGATCGCTATGTCAATTTCCATAGCTTTGATTTTCATGGTGACTACAACAGTAATTAGTGTTTATTTTCAGCCTCATTGTCCCACTAAAAACTTCAATAGTTCATAATCTCTAAACAAAAATGTTTTCATTAAAGTATACTTATATCTTAGTATGAGAATGGCTGCAACAGTTAATTAAATAATATTTCCAATTTCTTGCATGATCCCCGAAAAATTAAAATGGTGGCAAATAGCTTTTCAGATCAAAGGTTCAGTGATTAAATCGACTTATAAACGTGTAATTGGATTCGGATTTTTTGGGTTGATTGTCTCTATACTGTACTATTTTAAGCTTCCGGTATCGCAACCAATTTTAGGTAGTGTTATTCCTAGTATTGTCTTAGGTTTATTACTTGTCTTTCGCACAAATACAGCTTATGAACGTTTTTGGGAAGGTAGAAAATGCTGGGGCAGTATTGTGAATACAGTCCGCAATCTCGCAAGGCAAATTTGGGTATCAACACAAGAAGAATCTCCAGTAGATAGAGACCAAAAAATTGCAGCATTATATTTATTAGTAGCATTTGCTGTTGCAACTAAATTGCACTTACGCGGAGAAACTGTAAATAAAGAATTAGAAGAATTAATGCAAACATCAAAATATATAAAGTTAAAAATGATGAATAATCCACCTTTAGAAGTGGCGTTTTGGATTGATGATTATTTACAAAAACAGCATGATCGCAATTGTATGAATAGTTATCAATTAATCGCAATGCGTGAATTGTTAAATCAATTGGTGGATAATTTAGGTGCTTGTGAACGAATTCTCAAAACACCAATTCCTTTAGCTTACACCATTCATCTCAAACAATTACTCTTGCTGTATTGCCTACTACTACCTTTTCAAATTGTAGATAGTCTAGGTTGGTGGACAGGTTTAATAGTAGCTTTAATAAGTTTTACTTTGTTTGGGATTGAAGCCATTGGTTTAGAAATCGAAAATCCTTTTGGCTATGACATCAATGATTTACCATTGGATGCTATTTGTAACACTATGAAACGCAATATTGATGATTTAATTAGCTTGAGTCCTAGTACGCGATCGCACACCGAAAAAGTCTAATAATGACTAAATTATTCCCCCTCATCCTCCTCCCTTGTCCACGCCACGTGCTACAACGCTCTTAACCCGCAAGGGCGCAGTGGCTCCCCTTGTCTTCCTTCCCCAATCTTCACAACCGCCGAATTCCCTTTTCCAAACCCTGACAAACACCAGTCAAGAAATCTAAATCCAAAGTTGCAATTGTATCACTAGGTTTGTGATAGTGGGGATTTCGTAAAAATGCCGTATCTGTAATCATCATGGCTGGATAACCTGCATCCCAAAAAGGGGCATGATCACTCTGTCGAGTTTGCCTTATGATATGACCTTTATTGGGTACTGGTAGCCATTGACTTGCTACACCAACTTTACGAATACTGCGGCTAATGCTAATTAAATCTCTTAGAGTTCGCCAATTACCGATTAAACCAATAAAATCGCCACGACTAGGATAAATATGCTGTAAAGGCGGTGGGTAAATTTGGGAACCGGGGTTCGAGTCACAGTAACCTAACATTTCGAGAGAAATCATTAAGCGTAAAGATTGCTGTTCTCGTTGCAATTTAGCTACATATTCAATGCTACCTAATAACCCATATTCCTCCATATCAAAAGCTACTAGCCGCAGAGGATATTTAATAGGTTCTGTAGCAAACATGCGTGCTAACTCTAGTAAAACTGCTACACCTGTAGCATTATCATCAGCCCCTGGGGAACCAGGAACAGCATCATAATGAGCGCCAATTAAAATTGGTGGCAAGTCTCTCTTTTGTAAACCCGCAGCAGCAGGTAAATTTAAGATCAAATTTTTGCAAGCTTTACCACGCACATAAAAGGTGTGGATATCCACACTCCCCCACTGTGCAAATGAGGCGCGAATGTATTCTTGAACAAAAAAATGGCCAGCACTTGCTATGTAAGGATCGCGATCGCGGACTATCTGAGTCAGATGAGTTTCCAGTTGGTTTTTTAAATTCACAAGATTCTAGCAGCGAACCTGGTTGAAGGTGTATTTATCAACAGCAAGATACAATAAATCAAGCATTAGTTCTAAACAAAAAAACTATATAGAAATAGTAGGAGAAACGTAACGCATGGGCAAGGTAGTAGGCATCGACTTGGGTACAACGAACTCTGTTGTCGCCGTCATGGAGGGTGGTAAGCCGGTGGTTATTGCCAATGCAGAAGGAATGCGAACAACTCCCTCCGTAGTTGGCTTTAGTAAAGACGGCGAACGCTTAGTAGGACAAATGGCACGACGTCAAACTGTTCTCAACCCTCAAAATACCTTTTTTGCAATTAAACGCTTCATGGGACGTAGGTATAGCGAACTTAGTCCAGAATCAAAGCGCGTACCTTATACAATTCGTAAAGATGAAGTTGGTAATATAAAAGTTGCCTGTCCCCGCATGAATAAAGATTTTGCCCCAGAAGAAGTTTCGGCAATGATTCTCAAAAAACTAGCAGAAGATGCTAGTAAATACTTGGGCGAACCGGTAACAGGAGCAGTAATTACCGTTCCAGCTTATTTTAACGATTCCCAACGGCAAGCAACGCGGGATGCTGGTAGGATTGCTGGTTTGGAAGTTTTGCGAATTCTCAACGAACCAACAG
The DNA here is from genome assembly GCF_041928655.1 of Pelatocladus sp. BLCC-F211. NCBI lineage: Bacteria > Bacillati > Cyanobacteriota > Cyanophyceae > Nostocales > Hapalosiphonaceae > Pelatocladus > Pelatocladus sp. BLCC-F211. Next base: position 25,580 of record NZ_JBHFLM010000106.1, read on the forward strand.
CGGCTTCTTTGGCTTATGGTTTGGATCGCGGCCAGATGGAAACCATTTTAGTCTTTGACTTGGGTGGTGGTACATTTGACGTGTCAATTCTGGATGTTGGTGATGGTGTATTTGAAGTCAAAGCTACCAGTGGTGATACTCAACTCGGTGGTAATGACTTTGATAAAAAAATAGTCGATTGGTTAGCAGAACAATTTCTAGAACAAGAAAAAGTAGATTTAAGACGAGAACGCCAATCTTTGCAACGTTTGATGGAAGCTGCGGAAAAAGCCAAAATCGAACTTTCTGCTGTTAGCGTCACTGAAATTAACTTACCCTTCATTGCTGCAACAGAAGAAGGGCCTGTACACTTAGAAACTCGCTTGACTCGTTCCCAGCTTGAAGGCTTGTGTGACGACTTACTAGGGCGATTACGTGTCCCTGTCAAACGGGCGTTAAAAGACGCGGGACTCACCCCCAATGATATTGACGAAGTTGTACTAGTAGGTGGTTCTACACGAATGCCTATGGTACAGCAATTAGTACGGGCAATGATTGGCATAGAACCCAACCAAAACGTCAACCCTGATGAAGTTGTAGGAGTGGGTGCAGCTATTCAGGCGGGTATTCTCGCGGGTGAACTGAAGGATGTACTGTTATTGGATGTGACACCTTTGTCTTTAGGATTAGAAACTATAGGCGGTGTCAAAAAAGTATTAATTCCCCGCAACACTACTATTCCTGTACGCCGTTCGGACATTTTTTCTACATCAGAAAATAACCAAAATACTGTGGAAATTCACGTAGTTCAGGGCGAACGGGAAATGGCAACAGATAACAAATCTCTGGGACGTTTCAAGCTGTATGGCATTCCCCCAGCACCTCGTGGTATTCCCCAAATTCAAGTAGCATTTGATATCGATGCTAACGGGATTTTACAGGTAACAGCTTTAGATAGAACCACAGGTAGAGAACAAAGTATCACAATTCAAGGTGCGTCTACCTTAACTGAAAGCGAAGTTCAACAAGCGATTCGAGAAGCCGAGAAATTTGCTGATGTAGACCGACAGCGTAAAGAAAAAGTAGAAAAACGTACCAGAGCTGAGGCTTTAATTTTACAGTCCGAAAGACAACTGCGGGAAGTGGCACTAGATTTTGGTATGGCATTTGCCCGGAACCGTCGTCAACAAATCGATAATATTTGTCGGGAACTGCGCGAAAGTTTAAAAGAAAATGACGATCGCGGCATTGATCAAGCCTACGCTGACTTGCAAGATGCTTTGTACGATCTCAACCGCGAAGTTCGCCAGTACTACGCTGAAGAGGAAGATGATGATTTGTTGGGTGCAATCAAAGACATTTTCACAGGCGGCGGTGATAAAGAACGGGATAATCCTCGAGATTCTTTGCGCGATCGCGATTACTATGACAAAGACTATAACCGCGGCTACAGCAAAGATTATGACCGAAGCCCCAACCGAGACTATGACCGAAGCCCCAACCGAGACTACGACAAAAGCTATGGTCGAGACACCCGTTCCTCCGCTTTTGACAGTGGTGGTTCTTCACGCCGTTCTCGCCCCAGCTATCAAGATAACTGGGATGATGACGATGATTGGTAATCAAGTCTGCTAGGTACCGAAGATTACACACCTCACTATCCGATGTACTACTGCTGCAAAATACTGGTATTAATTAGAAAAAGGTAATGAAATTTATCTGAAATTCGGATTTAGTCATCATTAATAGGTAATGAGTAATAGTTAGTGGTTAGTGGTTAGTGGTTATTTGTTTTTTCCCAACAACTTAACTAACCGCTAACAATTAACTATTAATAACCAAAAACCAACTACCAACTATCTTAAGAAATTAAAAACTAAATTTCAAATAAACAAACGATTATGCAGAATTTGCGGAATTTTCGTGATTATTATGAAATTTTGGGAGTATCCAAAGATGCTACCAATGAAGATATTAAAAAAAATTATCGACGTTTAGCTAGGCAGTATCACCCAGACCTGAATCCAGGGAACAAAGCAGCAGAAGATAAATTTAAAGATATCGGTGAAGCTTATGAAATTCTCTCCGATCCAGCGAAGCGGGCGCAGTATGACCAGTTTAGCCGCTACTGGCAGCAAAAAGGCTTCGATAAACAAGCACAGAAGAAAGCTTGGGGTGGAGATAACCGTAGCAATGGTCGGGGTAATCAGGATGTAAATCTAGGTAACTATTCTGATTTTACTACCTTTATTAACGAAGTTATCGGTGTAAAAACTGGTAGAAATGGCACATCTACCACTACTAATACCAATAATGCCGATCCATTTCGTAGCCCCAGAACAAAAGTTGCATACACACCAAACCAACGCCCTACACGTCGAGACATCGAAGCAAGATTGTCTCTACCCCTAGAAAAAGCCTATCGTGGTGGTGTAGAAAGAATTCGCTTAGAAGATGGGCGATCGCTAGAAGTAGAAATGCCTGCTGGAATGGTAACAGGTCAAACTATTCGTCTGCGTAATCAAGGCATTAATGGCGGCGATTTATACTTAAAAATTACCGTCGATCCTCATCCACTTTTTAAAATCGAAGGTACAGATATTTACTGCCAAATCCCTATTACTCCCAGCGAAGCTGTATTAGGAGGTCAAGTCGAAGCACCCACCCTTGATGGTTTGGTAAAAATGACTATTCCTCCAGGAGTCAGGTCTGGACAAAGATTACGCCTGGCTGGTAAAGGTTATCCCACCGACAAAGGTAAACGCGGTGATCAATTAGTAGAAATTCAAATAGTTACTCCTAAAAATATTACTAAAGAAGAACGAGAGTTATACGAAAAAATTCGGCAGATGGAAACTTTTAAACCCCGCGCTGATTTATTTAGTTAGCACTATTAGTGATTGGGTATTGGGCATGAATCAGTGATCAGTGATCACTGATCAAATTAAACTGTTAACTGTTAACTGATAACTGATAACTGAGAAGTTGTCCCCCTCCCCTTTCCTTGTCCCTTCTTCCACTCTACTTAAGCCGGGAGTTGCAGAGTAAGTTTAGAATATTAGAAAAAACTTTATCGCTTAGTGAATCAAACAGCCGTGAATCAGAATGGTGCAATGTCACAAAGCTGCGAAACGACGACGTATTACACCCTGCTAGGATTGCATCCCAGTGCATCGCCAATTGAAATCCGTCGTGCTTATCGAGAATTGAGCAAACGCTATCATCCTGATACGACCAGCTTACCTACAGTTGCTGCCACTGCTAAATTTCAGCAACTCAATGAAGCCTACGCTACTCTAAGTAATCCAGAACGACGGTTAAGTTATGACCTGAAAATTGGCTATTCTCGGTTTGGAGTGATTCAAGCACCACCGGATCTAAACCGTCCCGTTTCCCGTTCTTACGACTGGTCTAAATCAGCTTATCTTGATGCTAGTGATCGCCCTCTCTCTGCGGGTGAAATTTTCGCTTTGTTTATCCTGGGTTTAACATTTTTAGGTTGCTTAGTGCTAGCGATCGCTGTTGGTTTAACTCGTGGCGAAGCTGCTTTCCAACCTGTAGGATTAATATTACAACTCTTAAGTTTTAATTTTTAATTTTTAATTTTTAATTGTTATGTCTCTTCCCCCTTCTGAAACACCACTATATAATCACCCTCTTCCCCAAATCGAGCAGTGGTTAAAACAACAAGGCTGTGAACAGGATGAAAAGCAGCTACATTGCTGGCGCGTCCAGCGTCCTAGTTGGCAAGCAGAACTTTGGCTAGACATTGAGCAAATTATAGTTCGGTATGTCAATGCTGGAGACAGTGGACAAGATATTCAACGCGCCTTTAAATATTCCTTGAGTCGGCGAGATGTAGAACAAGCCGTGTTCTCCGGGCCTTAATTGGGGCCCTTGTCCCCCTTGTCCCCGATCCCCACCCCTTCGCCCCTAATCCCCACTCCCCCAAGGGAGTGGGGACCCCGAGTTCCCCAGAGGGGGCCCCACCTGCCCCTTATCCCCAAAGGGGACCCCTACCTTCCCCGATCCCCAATCCCTACACCTTCCCAAACCGCCTTTCTCGTTGTTGATACGCACACAAAGCGCGGTGGAATTCATGGCGATCAAAATCAGGCCAGAGAGTCTCAGTTATATATATTTCTGAATAGGCTATTTGCCAGAGGAGAAAATTTGAAACTCGCATTTCTCCACTGGTACGAATTAATAAATCGGGGTCACAGATGCCCATGGTATAAAGATGACGTTCAAACGTCGCTTCATCAATTTCATCTGGCTGGAGTAAACCTTGTTGGACTTTTTGGGCGATCGCTCGACAAGCTTGGATAATTTCTTGTCTACCGCCATAATTTGTGGCGATTGTAAACTTGATCCCGCGATTATCTTTCGTTGCTTCCACTGAACGGCTAATCTCTGTTTGTAGCGATCGCGGTAAGCTGCTTAAGTTTCCCACAAACTGAATTTGCACATTTTCTTCAACCATTTCCCGCAGTTCTTGACGCAAGACTCGTTGAAATAGGGTCATCAAAAAATCTACTTCTTCATGGGGTCTTCCCCAGTTTTCTGTGGAAAAAGCATAAGCCGTCAGTGCTTCGATCCCCCAATCTTTACAACAACGAAGCAAACTTTTTAAGGCATCAACACCAGCTTTATGACCCATAATTCTGGGTAATCCTTGATGCTTTGCCCATCGACCATTGCCATCCATAATCACTGCAACGTGCTTGGGCAGTAGTTCTCGTTTCAAGTCAGGGGGCAAATGTTGCAGTTCAGTTTGTTGTGCTGTCATTTTTTGTCTCGCGATGCGGTCGATGGTAATCCGAGTAAACGTGAAACTAATGCTAAGGCCTGACTACGAATCTGACGACCTAGACTGATTAAACCAGGGGCAACAGCCTCCCGATCCACAGTTGGTGAAAATCTCATTTCTAAAGACTCTTTCAGCTTCGTAATCGTCAGTGGTCTATTTAGAGTTCCCTTTTCTGCCAAAGAAATAGAACCTGTTTCTTCAGATACAACGACACAAATGCAATTCTCGACCCGCTCAGTTATTCCCATTGCCGCCCGGTGGCGTGTTCCCAACTGCCGCGAAGCCGTACGTCCCGAAAGTGGTAATATTATACCCGATGCCACAATCCGAGAACCCCGTATCAATGTAGCACCATCGTGTAGAAGAGTCTTCGGTTGAAAAATTGTTTGTATTAGCTCTTTGGACACTTCAGCGTTCAGTTTTACTCCTGGTACAGAAAAATCCCGTTCATCAATAGGCCCAGTCGTTTCCAAAATTAGTAGCGCACCTATCCGATTTTTCGACAGTTCTCTGACTGCTTCGACTATTTCATCAATTACACTATCAGATTTAGGAACTGCCAAACGGGACGGTTGAAATAATTGCCAGAATTCACCACGTCCCAATTGTTCTAAAAATCGCCGAAACTCGGATTGGAGAGCAACCGCCATGGCGACAGCACAGCCAATGACTAACTTTTCCAGTACGAAATTTAACAACTGTAGCTGCAACTTACCACTGATGGCTGATGCCAGCATCAGAATAATAAAACCTCGCACCATCCAAAGTGTCCGGCGCTCACTAATAATAACTAGTATCATATAGGTCAGCGCCAGTACTAAAACAATATCCAGTGTCTCAAGCAGCAAAGGCTGAGACCATCCTTGGTTTATCAGCCATTGCTTCCACCAATCTCCCATGACATCTGGCGTGAAAGTATGAAGTGTGAAATCTGAAGGATGAAGTATGAAGTATGAAGTCTTGAAATATTAAGTATAAAGTATGAATTTTTCATTCTTTATTCTTCATCCTTTCTTCATCACTTCAACCTTTATTCTTCATCCTTTTTAAGTCTCTCTGGTAAGCAATCCTGTCGAATCAAATCCTGATAAGTTTCGCGTTGCAAAATCAAATTTGCTTCGCCATTCGCTACTACAACAGCAGCTGGTCTAGGCAAGCGGTTGTAGTTAGATGCCATACTGTAATTGTAAGCACCTGTAGCCATAACTACGAGAATATCTCCAGATTCAATTTTCGGTAACTGAGCATTCTTGATCAGAATATCCCCAGATTCACAATGCTTACCAGCAATAGTTACCGTTTCTGTCAAAGGCTCAGACATGCGGTTAGCAACTACAGTACGATACACTGACTGATAAGTAATTGGACGGGGATTATCAGACATGCCACCATCAACTGCTATGTAGGTGCGAATATCAGGAACAACTTTAGAAGAACCTATAGTGTAAGCCGTGATACAAGTTGTGGCAATTAGCGATCGCCCTGGTTCAGACAATAATTTTGGTAGTGGTAAATTTTGCTCGGCACAAGCTTGTTGAATTACTTCACAAATTGGTTTGACCCACTCTTCTATACTAGGGGGATCATCCGATTCTGTATATTTTATTCCCAAGCCTCCGCCAACATTTAACTCTGTCACGCTTAAACCGTAACCAGCAGCTTTACTCATCCACTGCACCATCACAGATGCTAAATCCTGATGAGGTTGGCGTTCAAAGATTTGAGAACCAATATGAGCATGTAAACCGATACAGTTTAATACAGATTGCTGACTGACAAAAGCAAATAATTCATCTAAATCATTGGGATCAAAGCCAAATTTACTATCCAAGTGTCCCGTACGAATATATTCGTGTGTGTGGCATTCAATACCTGGTGTCAGACGAAGCATGATCCGGATGGGAGATGAAGACAACGAAGAGGAGGAAAACAACAAGGCAAATTCCCCCTTGTCCCCCGCTTCTTTTTTGTCCTCAAGTATCTCCACCAAAGTCCGCAACTCATACCAGTTGTCCACAACAATAGTGCAACCAGACTTAATTGCCAAAGTTAATTCTTCTGGCGACTTATTATTGCCGTGGAAGTAAATCTTATCAGGACTGACACCTGCACTTAAGGCTGTATAGAGTTCGCCTCCTGATACCACATCAATTCCTAAACCTTCGGAAGCGGCGATCGCACAGACTGCCAAACAACTCCAGGCTTTGGAGGCGTATAATACTTGAGATTCACCCTTGTAATGGCGCTGGAAACTTTCCCGATACTGGCGGCAAGCTGTTCGCAGGGTTTCTTCATCCAAAATATATAGAGGTGAACCGAACTGCTGCACAAGAGTTGTTACATCACAACCCCCTATTTCTAGGTGATCTTCTTCGTTAACTTTGGCACTCAGTGGTAAAAGTTCTTGATTGGGTGAAAGATTTATGTTATTGCTAGCTGATTGCGGTAAATACTGTCTACCAGAAAGTTGAACCCCAGCAGGGTGAGTCGATACCATAAATATTAAGAGTTGTCCTTAGTTCTAATTACAAGCGACGAGCGGATATGCCGATTCCCAGTTTACCGAATAACGTGCTTGTTCGTCCCTGTCTTTTGCAAGAGCTAGGGAGTGGGGAAGGTGGGGCCCCCTCTGGGGAACTCGGGGTCCCCACTCCCCCAAGGGAGTGGGGATTAGGGGCGAAGGGGCAACGGGGATCGGGGATAAGGGAGAATTTATTTCAATGCCTACAATGACCAATGACCAATGACCAATGACCAATGACCAATGACCAATTAAAACTAAAACTAATAACAGCAGATGATTTGAATCTGGTCTTAGAACTAGATCAGGCGTGCTTTAGTGGTCTTTGGACGTTGGATGGCTATAAGCGAGAGTTAGATAGTCCTAACAGCGTTTTACTCGGTTTATTTACACCTTTATCTCCCGTAAAATTGCTGGCAATGGGTTGCTTTTGGTCAATTTTAGAAGAAGCCCACATTACTATTTTGGCGGTTCATCCCCAATACCAGGGTCAAGGGTTAGGACAGGCTATTCTTTATTTTTTGCTTAAAAATGCTCACGAACTGGGCTTGGAACGAGTTACCTTGGAAGTCCGAGTTTCTAACACAGCAGCAATTTCTCTATATCAAAAATTTGGTTTTAAAACAGCAGGACAGCGAAGGCGTTACTACACAGATAACGATGAAGATGCTCTAATTCTCTGGTTAGGAAATATCCAATATCCAGAATTTCAAGATTATTTGGAAAAATTGCGGCTCAAACTGAGCGATCGCCTCAGTCAATTTGATTGGTCAATAGTCGTTTGTCAATAGTCATTTGTCATTGGTCAAGGGTTGTTAATTACCACTAAGCACTTCCAGCAACAAACAAGCAACAACCAAATTCATGAATTTTATTTAAATTTTTATTACAAAATTTTAAATTTTAGGTGATTTTACTACCTATAAAAATTTTTCATAGTGTTCAATGTCAAATTGACAGTTACCAAAAAATATGATAAATATTTTTGCTTGGGATTGGCATTAAAAACTTGCAAACCCAATTTTTATTTGCTTGTCAATCTCTACAAAGACGGTAAATTCAGGCTCCTCAATACACAGTCAATAAAAAGTAATAAAAAGTTAGCAATTTCCCATCAACGCTGGGTGATCCCGATTGAGTGTCTATTTCTTTATACAGACATTCAATCTATTTGCCTGTGCTAAAATCAGCGTACCGGCACGACGCAGGTGATGGGAAAAATGCCATGTTTGAACGCTTCACAGAAAAAGCCATTAAGGTAATCATGTTGGCCCAGGAAGAGGCACGCCGCCTGGGACACAATTTCGTTGGTACCGAGCAGATCCTCCTGGGTCTGATTGGAGAAGGTACCGGAGTGGCGGCTAAGGTGCTGAAATCCATGGGTGTCAATCTCAAAGACGCTCGGATTGAAGTAGAAAAAATCATAGGCCGGGGTTCGGGCTTTGTCGCCGTGGAAATTCCGTTTACGCCACGGGCAAAGCGAGTTCTGGAACTATCCTTGGAAGAAGCGCGCCAATTAGGGCATAACTACATTGGCACCGAGCATCTGCTGTTGGGCCTGATCCGAGAAGGGGAAGGTGTAGCAGCCAGAGTGCTAGAAAATCTGGGTGTAGATCTTTCAAAGGTAAGAACTCAAGTTATCCGGATGCTGGGAGAGACCGCCGAGGTTACACAAGGTGGTCCATCACGCGGCAACAAAACCCCGACCTTAGATGAGTTTGGCTCGAATTTGACCCAAATGGCAGTTGACGGCAAGCTCGATCCAGTGGTGGGACGCGCCAAAGAAATTGAGCGGGTGATTCAAATATTGGGTCGCCGCACAAAAAATAACCCAGTTTTAATTGGGGAACCAGGAGTTGGTAAAACCGCGATCGCCGAAGGTCTGGCACAGCGTATTGCCAACAAAGATGTCCCGGACATCCTGGAAGACAAGCGCGTAGTCACTCTGGATATCGGTTTACTTGTAGCAGGTACAAAGTACCGGGGTGAATTTGAAGAGCGCCTGAAGAAGATCATGGATGAGATTCGGCAGGCTGGCAATGTCATTTTAGTCATTGACGAAGTACACACCCTAATTGGTGCAGGTGCGGCAGAAGGGGCAATTGATGCAGCAAATATCCTCAAGCCAGCCTTGGCTAGAGGTGAATTACAGTGCATTGGTGCCACAACCTTAGATGAATACCGCAAGCACATAGAGCGAGATGCAGCCTTGGAACGCCGTTTCCAACCAGTGATGGTCGGTGAACCTTCGGTTGATGAGACAATCGAAATTTTGCATGGTCTGCGCGATCGCTACGAACAACACCACAAGCTCAAGATTTCCGATGAAGCTTTGATTGCGGCGGCAAAATTATCTGACCGTTATATTAGCGATCGCTATTTGCCAGATAAAGCTATCGACTTAATCGATGAAGCTGGATCTCGCGTCCGTCTAATTAACTCCCAATTGCCACCCGCAGCCAAAGAGTTAGATCGAGAACTGCGCCAATTATTAAAAGAAAAAGATGATGCAGTTCGCGCCCAAGACTTCGACCGAGCCGGAGAACTACGCGATCGCGAAATGGAAATCAAAGCCGAAATTCGCGCGATCGCTCAAAGCAAAACCGGTACAGGTCGCCCAGAAGGTGAAGAACCAGTAGTTACAGAAGAAGACATTGCCCACATTGTCGCTTCCTGGACAGGTGTACCAGTCAACAAACTCACCGAGTCCGAGTCCGAAAAACTGCTGCACATGGAAGACACCCTGCATCAGCGCCTAATTGGTCAGGAAGAAGCTGTGAAGGCTGTTTCGCGGGCAATTCGTCGCGCTCGTGTCGGCTTAAAGAACCCCAACCGACCCATTGCTAGCTTTGTCTTCTCCGGGCCTACCGGTGTCGGTAAAACCGAGTTGGCAAAAGCATTGGCATCTTACTTCTTTGGTTCAGAAGAAGCGATGATCCGCCTAGATATGTCCGAATACATGGAGCGCCACACCGTCTCCAAGTTAATCGGTTCACCTCCAGGCTATGTTGGTTACAACGAAGGTGGTCAGCTCACCGAAGCAGTACGTCGTCGTCCATACACCGTGGTGCTATTCGACGAAATCGAAAAAGCCCACCCCGATGTTTTCAACATGCTGCTGCAAATTTTGGAAGACGGTCGTTTAACTGATGCCAAAGGTCGCACCGTAGACTTCAAGAACACCTTACTGATTTTGACTTCCAACATCGGTTCCAAGGTAATTGAAAAAGGTGGCGGCGGTATCGGCTTCGAGTTTGCTGAAGACCAAAGCGAATCGCAGTACAACCGCATTAAGTTCTTGGTCAACGAAGAACTGAAGAACTACTTCCGTCCAGAATTCCTCAACCGTCTGGATGAAATTATCGTTTTCCGTCAACTGAACAAGCAAGAGGTAATGCTAATTGCCGACATTATGCTCAGAGAAGTATTTGGTCGTCTCACCGAGAAAGGAATCAATCTCGAAGTGAGCGATCGCTTCAAAGAGCGTTTGTTGCAGGAGGGTTACAATCCCAGTTACGGTGCAAGACCCCTACGTCGAGCCATTATGCGCCTACTAGAAGACAGCCTCGCAGAAGAGATTCTGTCTGGTCGCATCAAAGAAGGCGATACCGCCATTGTTGATGTCGATGAAAGCGGTAATGTCACGGTCAGAGGCGAACAGCGCCGGGAATTGATGACACCTGGAGTTGAGTAAGATTTTGGGTTGAATCTTAGAAATTTGAAAAGGTAGAGGGGTTACAGCCTCTACCTTTTTTGTTTACAAAATTTAGTTTTTTCTTGATTGCAATAATATTATAAATAAATTTATATCGTATAAAAAAATTTATGTTTGACATACCAATTTTGCTTGCCCAAACAACTAATACTATTCAAGTAGGTATTAATATTAATGGCGTTGTTGCACTCATCGCAGGAATATTGATTCTGATACTTCCCAGACTGCTTAACTATATAGTGGCAATTTATTTAATAATTATTGGACTAGTGCAGGTTTTTAATTTACGGATTTGATTTTAAGACAGATCATTAAATATGCATATGTAAAAAATTTTACTTTGTAACTTATTGATCTAATTGTCCAAAATTATTAACAGTTTGATTTGTTTAAAGCAGTATTTAAGACACAAAATTATAGTTAGTGATATAGATTTTACTGTAAAAACCTGTAAGTAATTACCGAAATTTACCAAAAAATTACATAAATATGAAGAATAGGTGAGTGTTATTGCTGAGTTGGCACTATCAAGTTACATTATGCTTCATATATAGTAAAATACATAAATTTATCATATTAATATCTTGCAGCAAGCATTAGAAGTCGTGTCTACACACATAAAACCCACTCCCACGGGTTTAAACAGTTAGTCTGTTTTGGCGATGAAACAGTACGTTGAAGGTGTAAAAAATTTTAAATAAGCGAAATTTTATAAATTATTGTTTAGAATTTGTATTTAATTTCAGGAGATGAGGTAATGGAACCGATTAGTTTGATTGTTGGCGCACTAGCCGCAGGTGCTGTAGCTGGTACAAAGGCAATTGCAGATGAAGCCATTAGAGATAGTTATCAAGGTTTGAAAATACTTGTTCAACAAAAGTTTGTAGGGAATCCATCAGCAGAATTGGTGTTAGCTGAACATGAACAAAAGCCAGAGATTTGGCAAGAACCACTAAAAGCAAAACTAATAGAAGCTTCGGTTCACAAAGATCAAGAAATTATCAAGGCAGCCGAAAAACTCATCACACTGATAAATCATACTCAAATCGGTTCACAAACTATTGATAACCGTAGTGGTGGTGTTTACTTTGAAAAAGAGACCAAGATCACAGGAGATGTGGTTGGCGGTAATCAAAATAAGTTCAGCTAGCAAATACCTGGTTAAGGTGTTCTTTGGAATGTAACTAGGTGACTGATTTACCATCTTGAGGATCTCAGAGGAAAATAAGCCAATGAGTGATGAACTCGAACAGGCTCCCTCATCTATAGAAGAAACTGATGAGAAATTAGAGGAGGCTGCTGAAAGTCAGAATACAAAAGCATCAAATACCACCAACTCAGTAGAAGATTTAATCAAGGACTTTGCAGGGAAAGATAAAGCCGAAGACATTTCTGATTTAGTGCGATCGCTTGGTGTTGCCAATGTATATATTGACGCTCGCAGTGGTGGTGCTTATTTTACAGATCAAGTAGATATTACTGGTGATGTAGTCGGAGGTAATCAGACTAAAAGGACTAAACGCAGTTCTGTAAAAGAAGTTGCGGGACAAATATTGAGTGCGAATATCGAAAAAATACGTAGTGTTTATGTAGAAACTGATAGCTATCAGCACGTAAAAACTATTTTAGACGAGAAACACCTACTTATTCTCCAAGGACATAGGCGGTTTGGCAAGCAAACTACGGCAATTCACCTACTTTCTACTTTCAATGCAGAAGAGATTTTTGAAATCGACCCAGCTATTACAGACCTGAGTTCATTCCAGTGTGAAGCCAAGCAAGTATATTTAATTGATACATTGGCTGTTGATAGCGCGGAGAAACTCAATGGTTATGTATTGAATGGTCTGAGTCGGAAACTCAAACAACAACAAAGTCATCTTGTCATCACCCTAGAAAGTCACCTTTCCATTTCTCAAGAAAGTTTGGGAGGATATCTCTTTCATTGGAAGGACTTACCATCTACTGACAAATTGTTAGAAAAACATCTGAGATGGTACATCACAGATCAAGCAATGCTTGATAGTGGTTATTCTGTAGCGCAGTCAGATGCTGTGCGTCAACTACTCGCCAAGCAACTTTTACCGAGTGAGATTGATACATTAGCGTCACTCTTAGCCAAGGTAGCAAGCCACGAACTACACCTTGAAGAAGCATTGGCCCGTTTTGGCTATAGCGCCTACGAGCAAGTGAAAAACTGGTTTGAGCAAGACAAGCGAGAATTCAGCCAACGCATCTTTATGATTACTCTGGCGGTTCTCAGTGGAAGTAGCTATCAAGCAGTCAAGGATGCTAGTCAACGCTTGCAATTGCTCGTCCAACCCCCATCAAAAAAAGACGAGGAATCTGATCCTACACCAGTATTTTATCAAACACGTAGTCAATTACTCAAAGAGGTTTTTGCTAATTTAGTCCCAGGATACGAAAATACTGAGTTTGGACGCACTCCTGTCGAACTAGTTGAATTTAAGAATCCGACATTTCAGCCTGCTGTTATATCTTATGTTTGGCATGAATATGACTATCTACGCGAACCATTGCTGATCTGGTTACAGGAACTTGGTTCCCATGGTGATTCTGAAGTTCGGATTAGAGCCGCAGCCGCAATTGGCGAACTGAGCAAGTATGCTTTTAGAGATGTTCTCAATCAGGTATTGCGACCTTGGGCAAATAGCCAAAATAGGAGTTTGCAAAAATTAGCAGCCTTAGCTTTAAGTGTTCCAGTATTTGAAAGCAATCTTGCTCCCCAGGTACTGGGATTGTTGCATTCATGGAGTACTTTAAAAAATAATTCTAACTTGCGTTGGACTGCGACATCGGCTTATGGCGGGTATGTCGGACTGCGCTTTCCAGATGCTGCACTGCGTGATTTATTTGCCATAACTTCCTCTGGAGAAGCATCTTTGTTTTCCGCAGTTATCGAAAGTATAGTCAATCTGTTTGCAAGCGGCAAATTTTTACCAAATCAATATTTCAACATCCTTAGTGCTTTGCAAGAATGGACAGCACAAACCAAAATAACCACACCCAACCAATTAGGTTTACTCATTTTTTGGCGACTGATGCGTGAAGACAAAGTTCGCGTGGATGTGACAGAAATTAATAATAATCATGTACCAACACTATTATGGCTGGCACAAGAAAACCAGATATATGAAGACTTAATTGTTTGCTTATTACGACGTGCTTTAAACTTCAAAGCCACACGTGTATCTATACTCAATGAAATTCACAACTGGCTGAAATTCGTTGATTATGACCACAGATTCAAGCGAGTATTGGGACGAATAATTTACACATTAGTAGTTCAAGGAAACGAGCGTGAGCGAGAAAGAATCCTTTACAAGCTCAACCAGTGGGCTTTGATAGAACCGCCCAACTCTGCAAGTGAAATTTTATCAGTTATTAAAAAGCATTTACAAATTTACTAACGGAGGTAATAAAGTGACGGAAATCTACAACCCTATCCTGATTAGAGAAGAAATTTCACGTTGGCGAATTTTACAGTCACGTCCAATTCCAGATCCAGGAACTGCGCTAGTTTTTGCGGCGGAAGGACAATCTTTACTTACTATTAAACAAGGTGAAAAAGGCCCTACCAGTGGGGAAATGCTGTGGGGTAAATATCATTTGGTTTACAAAGTAGACATGACCGAACATCCGTTACGGTTTGTGTGCAACTTACCTTGTAAAACAGATGCTTTTGATTTTCAAGCAGATGTTAAGTTTACTTATGCGGTGCGTGATCCAGAAATGATTGTCAAACGCAGCGTTACTGATGTGCGCCAAGTTCTAGAACCTTTAATTACTGAGGTGATGCGAAACATCAGTCGTAAATACGAGGTTGAAGAAAGTGGTGCTGCGGAGCGAGAAATCAGCGACCACATCAAAAAGGCTATATATGATGAAGGTTTCTCCCTTTATCAGTTCACAGTTTCTCTGTTTTTAGAACAGGAAGCCCGTGAGCGAATTAGAGAGAAAAAACGCTTGCAAGATGAAATTGAACGAGAAAAAATCCGCCAAGCTTTAGAAAAGCAGAAAGCGCAATTAGCAATTGAACAACAAAAACAAAGAGAGCAACTAGAATTAGAGCGAATTCGGCAACGTAATCAATTCCAACGGGAAGAAGAAAAAACCCACATTCAGTCAGAAA
This sequence comes from Pelatocladus sp. BLCC-F211, assembly GCF_041928655.1. Taxonomy (NCBI): domain Bacteria; kingdom Bacillati; phylum Cyanobacteriota; class Cyanophyceae; order Nostocales; family Hapalosiphonaceae; genus Pelatocladus; species Pelatocladus sp. BLCC-F211. The sequence goes on from NZ_JBHFLM010000106.1 coordinate 40,758, forward strand.
TAGAGTTACAAAAGCTTAAGCAAGATTTAGAAATAGAAAAAACACAGTTTGATATTATCCAGACGCGGCAAAAAGAACAACTAGAACTAGAATTACGCAGACAGCGTGAACAATTTGAACTTGAGAGTATGAAAATCAAGATGGAGTTTTACTCTCCATTGTTGCAAGGTGGAAACTTTCAGTTGCTTGCACTTCAACTAGCACAACGCCCTGAAGATGTGACAGTAATTTTACAAGCGCTTAACCAACAAAAGCAAGGTGAAAGAGAACATCAGGTCAAAATGCTAAAAATGTTGCTAGATGCAGATGCACTTGAAGGTTCACAAATTAATGAAGTTGGAAAAAACCTTCTGCGACAGTTAGTCGGATTAACAGAACAATCTACTGCTGTGTTGGAAAGTCGTTCCGTAGATATCTCAGAAACGCAAGAAGCTTTACCAGAAGCAGACAGCCAAGAGAACAATAATTCTACATCTGATATTCCCGAAGAATTTCGACGAGAAGAGTAGTTTTAGTATTTTATGACATTAACAAATAGTGATGATAAGTGAGTTGATTCAGGGTATAATTAGACCTATTTGGGAACCACTTGTGGTTGTACCAATGCCATGGCGAGCGATAGTTGTTGTGCTTGTTTTAATGCCGATCTTCTCTTGGTTTTTTTGGCGAATATTTCCATGGCTACTTGTTAAACTTTTACAATTAGTTTCTGTTGGTTCGGAATTATTAGCAAATATGCTACTTTTCGGAGAATATTTGCTGACAAAAAATCTGAGAAAAAAGGGACGTCAACCACCAGAATATGTCTATATCTTTGCTGATTTTCTTCGTAACATAGTTAGTTTTTTATATCTATGCAGCCAAGAATTGGATAAAGTTCGCCAGAAGGCATTAAAAAAACGATGGCTTCCACGCAGAATCTGGTTAATTATCACAGGAATAATCATTTTATTAACATGGTATGCACGTCCTGTATTTGGAGAGACTACTGTTGGTAAATTCATTGACAATAGTGTCATTTTTTGGTATTCATTTGATAGCTGGGTAATGACTCCTCAATCAAAGTTATCGACTTTAAATAGTTATTCACCGACAGAATTTGTCAAAGCTTATTATTCAACTATTAATAAACGTCAGTATATTGCTAGTTGGAATTGTCTATCGCCCAAATTTAAAACTAAGAAATCAAGTTTGCCAAGTGGTTTTATTTCTTATGTCAGCTGGTGGGAACAACAAGTAGAGCGAATAGAGATTACAAAACAACCTAGCGTAGAAGAACAAAATAATAATTCTGCAATAGTAAAAGTTCAACTGCAATACTTGCTGAAAAATCAACAAAAGTTATCTGAGCCAGAATCTGTACGTTTATGGCTGGTGCGGGACGGTAAAACTAAAAGATGGATGATTAGTCATTCAAGGGTTATTTAGCTAAAGGGTGCGTTAACCGAGTGTCATGCACCCTACAAGATTACTACAAAATTTACAATTCTTGCACAAACTCCGTCAAGAACCTAAACGCTTTCACTACATAACTAGCGCACTCTTTGGGAGAAGTATTGTAAAACGATCGCCACGCACTACCTTTGTCTTCATCATAGCGATCGCCTCTTTCTGGATGTCCATCTAACCATGCTAATCTCACAGCATGACCGATTAATACATCTAAAACTATATATTCTTCGATTTGCAAATCAGGGTTATTGGATGCGATCGCAGCTAATTCCATTAATGTTTCGATATTGACTTGGCGATATTCAGGAGCCTCTATTTTATTTAACAGATGTTCTACTTGCAGGGCAAAGTTCTTTTCTCCGGCTGTCATCTCCGAAATCATCTCTTCACTTTCTAAGCGGTTGCGGCGCTCTAATTTGTCGCCAATTACCAAACCCTTACAATGATGCATTAACAGCCAAACTTGTTGATAAAAGTCTTTGGGTGTGCGTCCAGTTGCACCTTCAGCTTGACGGAAACGACGCCAACCACCTGGTTGAACTTCGATGTCCTCGAAAATAATTGGTTGTACCACCCACTCAATATCACTTTCTTTTTGCTTGACGTGCAAAGACTCTTGCTGGCGTAATAATTTACTCATGTCTGAGTACTCACCTAATACCTGGCTTAACCGGGTTTTGACTTCAAATGGTGAAAGTTGCATCAGGGTTTCGTAGGCTTCATCTTGAGTCAGTTTAAACTCTTGTGCAAGTTCACTGGTAAGCAATAAAATGAGATAACCGACTCTGAGGGTGAGTAGTCCTTTAAATAACTCTGGTTCTGATTTAATTAAAGTACTCAGATAAATCAGGATTTCTTGAGTTAAAACGCGATCGCGTATATCTTCGCGACAAAAATGATTGATTTTCTCGACAATTTCGTTGTGGGAGAGGGGTACAGTCATCAATGAAGCTTCACTGTAAGCTTTCCCAACTGCAATTTGTTTACCCCGGACGATAATACTGGTAACTACATCTGATAAAGCAATATACGCCATTTGCCGCAACCCTGCTGCCCGTCGCACAACCGCCCAAATTCCTAATTCTGCGGCTTTAGTGTAAACTTCATCTAGTAAATCCCCGACTGTCACAAGATTTTCTGGATCACCAAAACCAGTATCAAAATCTAGCCCTTGTAAACGCGTCAACGTCTGCAACAATTCTATTTGTTCGTAAATATTTTCTGAGGAACGCAAGTAACCAAGCAATAACCCAAAGTTGGTTTCGTATTCTACTTGGAATTCTTGAGTATGTCTCAAAGGCCAGTTTTTATCTGGATGCAGTGCTAAATAAATGCAGCGAGGTTTAGCATCTTTGACGGAAGACAAGGTAAATTCAAACTCTGGCAGAAAATCAATTCGTTCGATCGCAGCTGTCAACATCAACTGATTCAGCCGTCCTAATTTTACCCGCACACCGTTACAAATACCATCTTTGAGTTCTTGCATGAGGTTTAGTAACGCCTCGGAACCAGTTTCCAACATCGTGCGTGTCAACATTAAAGTTAAGATCGGACGCCCGAAATCACTCCAATATTTTTGAATATAAGCAAGTTCACTGCGTAATTGCGCGATCAAAAAATGATAATCCAGAGTTAAATAGAATTGCTGAGGATCTAAAAATGAAGGTAAAAATACAACTGTTTCCCTACCAATACGAAATATTCTTGATGTGGTTAAACTACGAGGACGACGGGGTTGACGTCCAGTTAAACCGAGTTTGTCACTGCGTCCAATTTGAGCATAAATGCTGATAAAATCATCAGCTTGGCGGATTTGAATTGGTTCTACTTGCTTGGGTGTTTGGGTTTCAATCCCGTAAACTTCTAGTTCTGCTTGTAAATCTTCATCTTCTGCTAATAAAGCAATTTGCACTAGAGGATCTCGGTGTTTATCCATGCGTAAGTGTCGCCCCAAGGGATCAATATCTCCCACGGCAATTAATTTTTCACTTAGCATTTGACCAAGATAATATAAACTCTGCGCCCACACTAAAGGCACATTTTCATTAGGTAAACGTGGCTGAGTTGATGGTGCAAGTTTTTCTGCTTCGACAAATTCTGCACTCACATAATAAAGTTCTGGTAATAAATCCAAGCCATCTTTTTCTACAACTAAAAATTCTAAACGTTCTTGGTAATATTTAGCTTGTTCTTCGTTGCCACAAAATAACCCATCTAAAAATAAATAGGTGAAAAACAAAGGCCATTCACATTCAATATTTTCAAATTGTTTAAGTTCCCAAGGTTCGTAGTGCAAGCGTTTGTTGTCTTCCAAAACAGTTTGGTGTCCATCGCGTAAAAAACGCTTACAGCCGTATTTACCCTCTAGTTTTGTAATAATATCATTACGAGTGCGATCGCGTAGTTGTATATCTTCAACTGCAAACGCCGGAAAACTAATCACACTCAAAATTGCCGCATCTATTTCTTTAGAAGCAGATTCTCTTGGTAGTAGAGATTCAAGAGTAATTCTGGCACGGGCGATTTCATCTGGTAATACATGAATTACTGATGCTTGACTACCACCTATACCAAATAAATCTAGTCCATCAATTGCTTCTAAAGCAGCTTTGGCCATACCAATAGAACTAGCATTTAATTCTGCATTCCCATGATTTATTTTATTACCTCTTTCCCAAATTCCATAATCGGGTGTACGATAAGCCCTACCAATGTAGTAAACCAAATTCTGCACAAAGTTGACTTCATCCAGAGTAAAAATAATCTGTAATCCTGAAGAAGTCATTTGTGCCAAAATCAACAAAAATATTGATGTTGCATCTAGTTGTAAATGTCCCCATTCTTCATCACCAACAACAATATCTCCGGTAGCGGTATTGTATTTGGCATGTAAAGCATCTAAAGGTGACTGAGTATGTTTAAATTTTTCTACTTTATGCGCCTGTCGCATCATTGCAAACAACAAACCCCGCATTAATTTGACGACGCTGTGTTCTAATTCATAGGTGCGTCCTTTGTCTTCATCAACCTTACGGTATGCTAGCGCTAACCCCCAAACTGCCAAAATACTGTAAACATTATCACGTACCCAAGCATCAGTGTAATCACCATGAGCAGTGATTGCTGTACTTGCAGGTAATAAACCAGTAATTGGATTTTGCCGTGCTAAGATTATTGTCTTGATTTGCTGATAATAATACTCTAGACGTTCTGGCAATTGGGAAGCTTTTTTCATATTGAATTTAGACAGTAGATTCTGGAAAATAACCCTGTGACTTTGTATTTAATTATGTCAAGCCAACCAAAAAAACTAATTAATAATAACATTATATAGCAACCCTAAATCATTTGTAAAAATCCTTATTTTCTCCTGCTTTGTGTCCTTTGTGTCCTTTGTGGTTCGTTCATTAGAAGCATTTATTACAAGTCATAAATTAACTGCTATAATTTGAGTCAAGCAGTTAATTTATGAACTATTTATTATGCATAACTTAACACAATTATGATTTTCTCAAACTTTTATTATACAGCCGTCTTATATAGAGCTAGGAACATAATATTTATTTAACGTAGACACGGTAGCGGCTTGCCGCAGGCTAGCACAAAAGACACATAGACGCGCAAGCGGCTTCTCGTAGAGTAGAACACAAAGAATCGAAAGAGAAAATAATAAATGACTGATTTACAAACAATTTAGGTTGGTTGTAAAGAAAAATATTATGCATATGTTATTATGTTTAACAATACCCAAATATTAACTATCCTCCAACACTAAAGTTAAAAGCTATCTGCTGATTAATTATTGAGCAGAATCGTTGAAAATGCTGTTCGGTAGTTGTATCTAAAACTTGCTCAAAGGAATTAATACGAGTTTTATAACTTCGTTGACTGCCAGCTTTCAGGTTGATAACAGTAGCAATTGCTATCAGGCAAACTAGTAGTGTCAGCTAGGATTGTCTAACTTCTGCCTATGAATGCCTTGAAAGTACCTTGAAATAATCACTAATTCTAAAGTAGTAATTATTTTAACTTCGTAAAGTTGAAAAATTAATCCTGAGAGAAGCTTGACACATTTGCTAACAGTAGTAGAATCTACTCAAAGTAATCAAAAAATCAGGGTAGCTAAGTGGGTTGCTTGTGTGTAGCATCACAGAATATCCACTTTAACGCTTAAGCGTTCACCGGATGCTTAATAGTTCCGGGTTAGTATGAGATTGAGCGATGCCTTGATTGGTCATCGATGTTGAGTTCCAGAGATTTTATGGACCAAAGTCCACAAGACGGTAGTACTATCCTCCTCTAAGCTGGCGAGTTTGTCTCCCAGCGCGGGGGAGGCAATTGGGAGGTTATAAATAAATGCTTGTACAGGACGTTCGCAATTCTGTCATTGACGTTGCTGACTTGAACCAGCTGAAATGGGATTTAAACCGTTTACAACCGGTTGATGTGGGAGAGTACATTACCCAATTACCCAGTCAACAAAGGGCGATCGCATTTCGTCTACTTAACAAACATCAAGCCACAGACGTTTTTGAATATCTACCTCCAGACGTGCAAGAAGAATTAATCAATTCTCTGCATGATGTGCAGGTTGTGCAAATTGTTGAAAACATGAGTCCCGATGATCGGGCAGAATTATTTGATGAGTTACCCGCAAAGGTTGTCAAACGCTTATTACAGCAGCTGAGTCCAGAACAAAGACAAGTAACAGCGACAATTCTCGGTTATCCTGAAGGCACTGCTGGTAGGGTAATGACCACAGAATATGTACGCTTGCAGGAAGGATTAACTGTAGGTGAAGCTTTGAGCAAAATTCGTCGTCAAGACGAAGACAAAGAAACGATTTACTACGCCTACGTGACTGACGACAACCGCAAGTTGGTGAGTGTTGTTTCTCTGCGACAATTGTTATTTACTTTTCCTGATGTTTTGATCGGAAATATCGCTAGCGATCGCGTTGTCAATGTCAAAACAGAAACGCCCCAAGAAGAAGTCGCCCGCATCATGCAGCGTTACGACTTGATCGCTTTACCTGTGGTTGATCGGGAAGAGCGACTAGTTGGTATTATCACCATTGATGACGTGATTGATATTCTTGAAGAAGAAGCCACAGAAGATATTCAAAAATTAGCAGGGGTGAGTGGTGGTGACGAAGCTACTTTGTCTTCTCCATTGATCACGCTCAAAAAACGTTTACCATGGCTATTTGGAGTGATGCTGCTGTATATTGGAGCATCCAGTGCGATCGCACCCTTTCAGTCTACGATTTCGATGGTCCCAGTATTGGCTGTAATTATGCCTCTATTCTCCAATACGGGTGGTACTGTTGGCATTCAAGCTTTGACAGTGACAATTCGCGGACTTGGTGTGGGAGAAGTCACACCCAAGGATACCTTGAAACTTCTGCGTAAAGAACTGACAGCAGGACTGGGTACAGCCTTAGCTCTGGGTTTGACAATGATTTGTCTTTCCTTAATTTGGGCGCCTCCTCAAGAACGTTGGGTATCATTGATTGCTGGAACGGTAATGGCGATAAATACCCTTGTCGCCGTCACTTTAGGGACTTTGTTACCAATGGTTCTAAAGCGCCTTAAGCTTGATCCAGCACTAGTTAGCGGGCCATTAGTGACAACTATGCTGGATGCGATCGGGTTTGTTATATTCTTAACTCTAATTTCTAGTGCTTTGCATATATTCCACTTGAAACCCTAACTTTTACTATTTTTTAGTTATTTTTCACTCATAATCCCTCATTTGATTGGGGGATTATTTATGTTAACTTTTATTAACGATATATCGTGATATATCTATAATCGAAATAGAAGTATGCAAGAGAAAAATTATGTTTTTAGGTCTTCCTAGACATCCTCATTTTATGGGTAGGTTTTTGGGTGTTCCTATGCACCCTGATTTTTTTGAATCAGGATGCGACGATAGACCCCGCAGAGGTAGACATCACCGCTCCTCGAAATGGGATTGGAAAGATGAGCAACGGACACCGCGTGGTGATATCAAGTACATCCTCCTATCGTTGCTAGCAGAACAACCCCGACATGGATATGATTTGATCAAAGAATTAGAAGCACGTTACGGTGGGTTTTGGAAGCCTAGCCCAGGTTCCGTTTATCCCACACTCCAGCTACTTGAAGAAGGGGGTTATCTCATTTCTGAGCAAGTAGAAGGTAAGAAAGTATACACAATCACAGAAAATGGTAGACAATTATTAGCCGAACGGGGTGATCCTCAAGACTGGATGACAAGAAGAAACAAACCCCAGCAGTGGATGGAATTGGGAAATGCGATCGCTGATTTAGGTGGAATAGTAATGCAAGTTGCTCGCAGTGGTAATGCAGATCATATAAATAGAGTACGTGAAATACTCCATCGAGCTAAACGTGAAATCTACACCATCTTGGCACAAGAGGATTGACACATTTTGCTCAAGGGGAATTGGGGATCGGGAAGAGACTTGTTAAATAATTCTCCCTTGTCCCCCTTCCCTTGTCCTCCCAGTCCCCCATGTCTCCCTTGTCCCGATCCCCAATCCCCTTTCCCTCTACAACGCTTCTGGTGGTGAAATATCTGGTCCGACAGTCACCCCAGCATTGCTAGACTTGATTCCCGGTATAATTTTAGATTCATTATGCTTGAGTGAGCCTGAAACAGAAGAAGAGGTAGGAGCAGGAGTAACTGGATTTTGATTCACCAGTCTGCTAGTTTCTCCTTGTTGAGAAATATAGGATAATCCGCTTATAGCACCAGCGACCAGAGCAGTGTAGCCCACATATAAATGCATGGGGCGAATTTCCAAGCCTAGTTGTTTAGAAGTTTTTTTAGACTCACCCCAGGAGGGTAAAACGGATTTTGTTGTTTCTGGTGCTGGTAAAGAAGCGACTAAAGTTGTTCCATTGAGTCCTAAAACATTTGCCATTGTACGGATAAAACCGCGTACAAATACATCTTCTGGTAATAACTCCCAGTTCCCATTTTCGATCGCTTCCATTTGATGAACTGAGATGTAAGTGTAAACGCAGAGTTGGTCAAGAGAAAGACCTCTAGACTCACGAGCTTGGCGGAGTTGTTCCCCTATTTGACGCAGACTTTCTGTACGTTGTTGTTCTGTGGTTTGCTTTGTGACTTCTGTTTGGGAAACTGTTTTATTTTTGAGCCACACTAAAGGTGTTTTTACTGGCGTAATATTTTCGTCGTTAGCTATATTTGCTACTAATTGCTGCTGAGGTGCTAAATTTTCTGTTTTAGTATTTTCTTGGTTTTCAATGGGATGAAATTTTACGTTTGTTAAACACTCTGATAAGTTATTGTAATTATTTTGTTGGATTTGTGGCGTAAGAACAGTAGTCTCTGCTTGTGGTTGATTATCTATCAATTTTTCTAGAGGTTTTTCAACTTGTTGATACTTTTGAACTAATTGTTCAAATGCTAAACCAATCGCTTCTCTAGCCACGGCTTTGATCAACATTTTGCCTTGGTCAGCAGAGTCACCAAGTAGTTTTTGTATAGTAGCTAATGCACGACGGTAAACAAGAGAATTATGCAGTTCTGCTTCTATTTTTCCTAAAAGCGATCGCAATTCATCTTGAGAAATTTCAATAGTGGGATTCTCTAATATTTGTGAAAAGCACACAGGTGTAGTAACCATTACTATAAGTCTCTTTAGTAATCAAAGCAAAAAAAGTTATACCTGTGTCATTTATTCTAAAGTTATGTTCACATATCCGGATTGTTAAGTATAAAATTATCACTAAATTGAAAAGCAAAAGCAAGTAAATTTGATAGTATTTTCAACAATATATTTTTTATTTTTTATACATCAGTATTTACTTAAGTTACTATTAAAAATCATACTTTAAATTGAAAACTTATTTAAGTTTTATTTGTTTAATCTTCTCCCTGAGAAAGCTGGTTCCATAAGCAAAGTACTGCTTGTAAATACTCAACAGGAGCTACTTCTGCTACGTTATTATGTCCAGCATCGGCAACCAGGAGCAATCTTTTCGGTTCAGGAGCAGCAGCATATAATATTTCACTCATGAAAGCAGGGATAGTAATATCACTGATACCATGAATGAATAAAACAGGTATTTTTAACTGAGGTACTTTTTGAATTGATTCAAATCGCTGTGTCAATACTAAATTGACAGGAAACATCCGAAAAATGTTCCGGTAAGCCACCACTTGGCGAATTGAGGTAAAAGAGCTTTCTACAATCAATCCAGCAGCATCTGGCTGTTTAATAGCTAGATCAATAGCGATCGCACCTCCCAAAGAATGACCGTAGATAAAAATTTGACTGGGTGCAATTTTGCGTTGATGTACTAAATAATTCCAAGCGATCGCTGCATCTTCACATACTCGCCTTTCATTGGGAAAACGACCTCGACTGTTACCATAACCTCGATAGTCAATTAATAATACCGAAAACCCTAATTGATAAAATCTACTGGCATTGGTAATATTTGCGCCAATATTTATACCATTACCATGTAGATAAAGTAGAATTTTCCCATTCGATTGATTTGCTATGAGCCACCAACCGTGAATATATTCGACCTGATGCGATTGAATTTGTATAGGTATCCAAACTTCTTCGTAAGGTAAATTTAAAAACGTTGGTGTTGTTTCAATCATAGAAGATGGGAAAAAGATAAACCGTGTTTGTTGTAAAAAAAGAAGTATACATACAGCACAGTAGGCGAGTACTGTAAGGATTCCAACCCAAACTAAGATATTGGTGAACAATTGTATTTTATGTTGCAGCTTAATCTGTTAAATGCCAGTATTTATGTATACAATATAATCGCAAAAGCTTGTAAATTTAGTATTTGCCAATTAACATTGTTGATCAAAAAAATTATGATTTAAAAGTTTAATAAATAAAGAATAGTAGATTATTCAGTAGATTTTGGGAGATGACAGTGACGTCCTTTAATGAGGCTCAACAAGAGCAGCTCAAGGAAATCGGAGCATATTTACGACAGATACGCCAAGAGAAATCCGTGCGTCTAGAACAAATAACTGCTCAAACCCTGATCAGACAAGCATTTTTAGAAGCATTGGAAGAAGGTCGATATGAAGACTTACCAGAGCCAATTTTTGTACAAGGGTTTATCCGACGCTACGGTGACGCATTAGGACTTGATGGTGTATCATTAGCCAAAAATTTTGCAATTAACTTTTTCCTGCTCGACTCTGGTAATGATGGTAAGAAAGCACAGAAAAGCTCAAGTATACATATCCCTCTTGCTGTTCCTTATGTAGTATTATTAGCAGTTGCTTCTTTTATATTGTTTTTTCGTCTCAATCCCAAAGCTCCAACCGATTCTGTTGCTCAGGATCAAAAATCCAAAGCTTCCCCACAAACAACATTATCTACAACTGTAGCAGCGTCACCAACACTATCCCCATTTACCACACCAACAACTACAACTCCATCACCAGCAGCATCCCTAGCAGCGTCACCAACACTATCCCCATTTACCACACCAACAACTACAACTCCATCACCAGAAACACCTCCTTCCACTCCAACAGCATCTCCCGTTGAAGTGACACTAGAACTGCAAGGGGAATCATGGGTGCGAGTCAAAGCCGATGGTAAAACTATGTTTGTGGGGACTTTAAAGAAGGGAGATCGAAAAACTTGGACAGCAAACAAGCAATTGACTATACGTTCTGGAAATGCAGGTGCTGTATTAGTTTCTGCTAACAAAAGTGAACAAAAACCTCTCGGAGGTTTAGGAAAGCCGAAGACAGTGACTTTTACTCCTGAAACTGTCAATAATCAAGAGTCCATAGTCAATAGTCAATAGTCATTCAACTTTGGATTTTGGATTGACTTCAATGGTGAAATCTGCTTGCTCTGTACGATCAAATAAATATCGGTCAACAGTTTTTGACCATTGACCATTGACGAATAACTATACTTGTGGCATATGTAAATGCCACTGAGTAGATTGTTCATAAGCGTAAGCCACTTGAAACAGTTGGTCTTCTCGTAAAGGCTTACCAATTAACTGTAAACCAATCGGTAGTCCACTGTCATCAAAACCACAAGGTACACTTATACCTGGTAGACCTGCTAGATTCACGGGAATAGTCATCAAATCAACTAAGTACATACTTAGAGGGTCAGCAGTTTTTTCTCCTGCTTTGAATGCTGTGCTAGGAGCTGTGGGACAGGCTAAGACATCAACGTGTTCAAAAGCTCTTTCAAAGTCTTCCTTAATTAGGGTGCGTACCTTTTGTGCTTTCAAATAATAGGCATCATAATATCCTGCTGAAAGAGCGTAGGTTCCCAACATAATCCGACGTTTGACTTCTGTACCGAAACCAGTTGCACGAGTACGGGTGTACATCTCAATCAAGTTTTCCGCTTCATCAGCACGATAACCGTATTTAACGCCATCGTAACGAGCTAAGTTTGCGGAAGCTTCCGAAGGAGCAATAATGTAATAGCTAGGCAAACCATAACGGAAGCGGGGACAGGAAACAATATGAATTTCTGCACCCAGATTTTGCAGTTGAGCAAGTGCTACGTTAATAGCCTCTTCAACTTGCGAATCTAGACCTTCACCAAAGGTTTCTTTGATCACACCAATTTTGAGTTGTCCTTTCGGTTTGAGGTCTGGCTGTAAACTTGCGGTGTAGTCGGGAATAGGAACTTTTAAGCTAGTAGAATCTTTCGGATCGTGACCTGCGATCGCTTGTAATAATGTTGCTGCATCTTCCACAGAACGAGCAAAGGGGCCAATTTGATCCAAAGATGAAGCAAACGCGACTAAACCATAACGTGAAACTAGTCCATAAGTCGGTTTAATCCCCACCACACCACAGAAAGAAGCAGGTTGACGAATTGAACCCCCAGTATCAGAACCCAGAGAAACAGTACATTCTCCTGCTGCTACCGCGGCCGCCGAACCACCAGAAGAACCACCCGGAACTCTCGATAAATCCCAAGGGTTAGCAGTCAAACCATAGGCTGAAGTTTCTGTGGAACCACCCATAGCAAACTCATCCAAATTGGTTTTACCCACCATCACAGCACCAGCTGCTGCCAACTTTTGTGTTACCGTTGCCTCATAGGGTGGTACAAAGTTTTCTAAAATCCGGGAAGCACAAGTAGTGGTAATTCCCTTTGTACATATATTGTCTTTAATACCGATGGGAATACCTGCCAATAACCCAATTTCTTCGCCTGCGGCGATTTTAGCATCCACAGCTCGCGCTTGTTCCAATGCCCGTTCGGCAGTTACGCACAAAAAACTGTGTAACTTTGGCTCTACTGTTTGAATGCGGTCTAAAGCTTCCTGAGTAATTTCTACGGCAGAACGTTCTTTTTTAACTAGCTGTTTGTGCAACTCGCGGATGGATGCCATGATTGCTTCCTTAGTGACTCAAATCATTGATTCTAGTACAGTTTGACAATTTATGATCAGGGATCGGGGATTCTCCAGAGGAGACGCTACGCGAACGGGGATCAGGGATCGGGGACAAGGAGGACAAAACAAGTCAAAAGTCAAAAGTCAAAAGTCAAAATTAAGAACTTGTTGCCCAATGCCCAATGCCCAATGCCCAATGCCCAATGCCCTGACATCCTTAACTAGATTAATATGTATTCCATGCTGAACAATTTTATAAAATTAATTAATTCTCAAGACTTAAATATATTAGAGAGCAATGGTGAAAATTGTAACACGCAAATTTTTAGGTATACAGAATGTATATGACATTGGAGTAGAGCAAAACCATAATTTTGTGATTAAAAATGGTTTAGTGGCTTCCAATTGTTTCAATAAATCCCACTCTACAGCTTACGGTTATGTAACTTATCAAACTGCGTATTTAAAGGCTAATTATCCTTTAGAGTATATGGCAGCACTGTTAACGGCTAACAGTGACGATACAGATAAGGTGCAGAAATATATTGCTACCTGTACAAATATGGGTATTCAGATCGATCCACCCGATATTAATCGTTCTGGGATCGATTTTACCCCCTTGGACGGGAAAGTTCTGTTTGGATTGTCGGCGGTGCGGAATGTCGGACAAAATGCGATCGCTGCAATTTTGGAAGCGAGAGAATCCAAAGGCGAGTTTAAGTCTTTATCTGATTTTTGCGATCGCGTTGATTTGGGTACTGTGAACCGTCGCACTTTAGAATCTCTGATTTATTGTGGAGCTTTTGACAAAATTGACTCCAATCGTAATCAATTACTTCATGATTTGCCTTTAGTTTATGACTGGGCGCAATCCCGCGCCAAAGATAGAGCTACAGGCCAAGGTAATCTCTTCGATTTATTAGGCGGTGGATTTGCTAGCAATCCTAATAAAAATAATATCCAAAATAGTTTTGATAGCGCTCCTAAAGCTAAACCAGTTCCTGATTTACCTCCCCAAGAAAAGTTACGTAAAGAGAAAGAATTATTAGGCTTTTATGTATCAGATCATCCGCTTAAATCCGTACGGAATTCAGCGCGAGTCCTTGCACCAATTAATCTTTCTCAATTAGGTGAACAAAAAGAGGAATCAATTTTATGTGCAGTAGTAATGCTCAATAATGTCAAAAAAGTTATCACCAAAAAAGGTGATCCCATGGCAATATTGCAAATAGAAGATTTAACTTCCCAATCAGAAGCAGTAGCATTTCCTAAAACCTACGAACGCATTAATTCACTTCTGCAAGTTGATTCCAGATTAATAATTTGGGGTAAAGTAGACCGACGAGATGACCAGACTCAATTTATTGTTGAAGATGCAGAAGCTGTAGAAACAGTACAAATGGTGATGGTAGAGTTAAATGCTCAACAGGCAGCTACCATTGAAGAACAGCATCGTTTACGAACAATTCTACAAGAGCATTCTGGGGATAAAGAAAAAGCCAAAGTCCCAGTGATTGGAATTGTTCAAGCTGAAAATTCTCGTCATCTCGTCCGTTTTGGACGCCAATTTTGGGTACAGGATTCTCGCAGTGCTGTTTTGGCTTTACAAAATGCTCGATTCTCTGCTCATGCACAATTACTTACTAACACTTAGATGTCTTTGTAATAAAAATTAATCTATGTTTATGTTTTAAAATAACAGTATTTTCTGTGAAAACATTTCCATGGAATATTAATAACAATTATACTTGTTTTCACTTTATAAGTATAAAACCGTAGCTATTAATGTAATAGCTGTTTTTTTAGTTACTTCTGCGGATGATGCTCTCCTGGTAAAAATGGTATCTTTTGATGCCATGAGGATAAATGCAGCAACCAGGGTAAGGAGCAAATACTTGGTAACGGCAAATGCGATAGGTCACTTTGTTGGATATTGCAAAAAAATCCAACCCCAATCTCAAGAAGAAATTAAAATTTTTTTTGAGGGGGTTGTTGGGTTTCCTTATGATCAGGAACTCCTATTACAAGCATATTTATTTCTAAATATCAACAAATTATTTCCAATCTGCACTGAATTGCTGTTATTTGAAAAGTCTCCTATTGCCGACTATACAGATTTAGGTAAGTGTGATTTTGTCTACCTTACTTCTCAAAATAAATTGTTTTTAATTGAAACAAAATTTATTGATACGGAAGCAACAGGAGCAACCGAAAGAAAAAGAAGAAACAAACATAGGAACAAAGTATTTGAACAGGTTATTACATTAAAACACCGATTCAGTGAATATTGGAATATAAAATTGGAGGAATTAGAATGTGGTGTTTTTACAACTGATGCAGAAATTGACTGGAGAGGAAATGACGTGAATGTCATAACTAAATCAGTGCCGATTAATAAACTTCAATACTGGCGAAAACACTATAAGGTAGAAGGGGAATTAATGAAATAAGATTAAGGTTAAATATATTTCCTCCTGACTTCTTTCTCAAGAGTGAATATGTAACACTAGAGAGGAAAAGCGCACACAAGAGGTATAAAGAAGGTGTTTAGAATACTTTTGGTGATTACCATTGGTTTCTTACCATCGCTACTTTCCCTGTGGTTAATGCGTAAAACCCAGGCGCGAATGCGATCGCACCTTAGACGCGTGGCGAGAAATTTTCCCAGAGAACCAATATCAATAGACACTAGACCAGACCTAAGCGATCGCTACTATCTAGAAGGAGTAGGTTATCTCATTGGTGACGTCAGCTGTCGGTATAATGCTCGTTCTGGCTATTTACGCTGTGCCGTCAATCCTAGTGGCCCCTGTGAAGGTTGTCGTTACTATGAAGCCAAAGAATTTACTAACTAGACGTGCCATGGCACGTCTCTACTTACCAATTCCAACGCTTCTGTGCTGTCCAGTGGCGATCGCTTGATTGATAAACCTCGACTGCTTGCAAACCTACCTGAGAAAGTAAATCTTTCACTTCATCTATAGTTAAAGCAGCGTGCAGAGAATCACGAAATAATTTTTTTTGATGTTCATTATATTCAGTACCAATACTATCAACTAAAGCATCCATTGTTACTTCATCACGCGGTCGAAATAAATCACGAATAAAAATACCACCATTGGGTTTCAATACACGCTTTAGTTCTCGGAATAAAGATAAAGGATCGGGTAAATGATGAACAAGACTATTTGATACAACTATATCAAACTGTTCATCTGCATAAGGCATATGTTTAACATCTACCAATTCCAAACGAATTTGGTCTTGCAAACCAGCTTCTTGAACATGAGAAGAAGCAATTTGTAGCATACTTGCAGCTAGATCAATCGCAACAACTTGCCAATTAGGTCGCATTTGACACATCAATATCGGAATTCGAGCCGTACCAGTACCAGCATCCAACACCACAGCTTGTTCTGACGACCCCAAAGCGATCGCTTCTTGAGCAAAAGCACTATTGACCTCAGTAAAGTCCATTGCATCATACTCAATAGCCTCTTCGGCGCTATCCATAACTTCTGGTTCTAATATTCTTTCCATATTTAGTTGATTATTTTTCTCCCTTGTCTCCAATCCCCATTTTCCAGATAGGTACCCGCAGGATTGTCAATAAAAGATATATTTAGCGTCAAGATAAGTAGAGTGTTCGTCTAATTTTGGAACCAAATAGTTAACTTCTATGACCCCTCAAAAAAGTAATACACAAGACGCTTCTGCGTCGTCAGGAGTATGGCGCAGTGTGCGGGAAAATTTGGGTTTGATTGCTATAGCTTTAGTTTTGGCATTTTTGATCAGGACTTTTATTGCTGAACCTCGCTACATTCCCTCAGATTCAATGGTGCCGACTCTACATACAGGCGATCGCTTAGTAGTAGAAAAAATTTCTTATTCTTTTCACTCTCCACACTTGGGCGACATTATTGTTTTTCAGCCTCCCGAAACACTACAACAAAGAGGATACCCAAAAGACCAAGCTTTCATTAAGCGTGTAATCGGTGAACCAGGTCAAACAGTAGGAATTAGTGGTGGCAAGGTTTACATTAATGGAAAACCCCTACAAGAAGATTATATTGCCGAACCACCAATCCAGCCATTTACACAAGTGCGAGTCCCAGAGAATGAATTTTTCGTCATGGGAGATAATCGCAATGATAGTAATGACTCTCGTTACTGGGGCTTTTTGCCCAGAAAAAATATTATTGGTCGGGCTGTTTTTCGTTTTTGGCCCTTTGACCGCATTGGATTAGTTTAAGGGGATCGGGGATTGGGGATTGGGGATTGGGGATCGGGTATTATTGGGAGAAATTTCTCCTTTGTCCTCCCGATCCCTGATCCCTGATCCCCTATCCCCGATCTAGAACCTGAGATAATACATCAGCTGGGCAAGGATATCACCGGAAAGATTTAAGCGTCGTTGAAAATCTACCAAGTTACGATAAGGCCCAGCTGATTGGCGATTTTCAATCACTGCTTGAGCGATAGATATTTCTATAAATGGTATTTTGACTAAACTCTCAACTGTTGCTGTATTGGGATTAATTTTATAAGTAATATTATCTACAGAATCGTCATCATAATAACTAAAATCTAAAATTGCCTCTAAAGACTTGAGTCGCTGTACCGATATACTCAAAGCAGCTGCTATATCTTCAACACAGTAAAATTTGACACCACTATGGGATAGTTCTACAAGCGATCGCGCTTGATGAATAGATAAACCAGGTAGGCGCAACCAATCATCAACAGTTGCTTGATTAGCGTCTATGCGTATACCTAAAGATACTGCGATCGCGATTTCTTCTGTTGACTGTAATCGATAATAAGGGTCATTCAGTAGTTTAGAACGCAGTTTTTGCAATCTAGGGTTGAGTGGAAATGGCAGCCTATTTGAGTTCATCTCACGTTTTAAGATTAGTGGTTAGTCGTTGGTTAGTGGTTAATACGAACTATCAACAATCAATAAACAACCAACAATCATCAAGCAACTAATTAAGAAATTTGATCAAGCAAATGACGGCGTTTTTGTTCAAATTCATATTCAGAAATCAATCCATCTTGACGCAAAGCATCTAACTCACGCAAAGCATCTGCGATCGCTCCGACTTGATTGGCTTCTGAGCGTACAGAACGAACTACTGACTTACCTTCATTAAAATTCTGATCAAAAGCTTCTTCGTCTTGAGCTAAATACCAAACTCCTTCAATCGCACTTGCTACCTTGGGAATTGGCGTCCACGACAGCAGCACATACAATAGGCCCCACAACGGCTGTCCTAAATAAAATTTATGTAAACCAGAAATTGTTAATGTGCCAGCAAACGCTAAAATTGCAGCAACACTCCGGCTTTTTCGCTTAGTCAACATCTTTGGTTCTCCTCATCCAACTAACCACCATACTTTTTATTGTATTGAAGCTAAGGGATAGGGGATAGGGGATAGGGGATAGGGGATCAGGGATTCTCCGTCATGAGACGCACTCGCGTTCGGGGATTAGCGGAGATGGAGAGAATAACTAATGACAATTGACAATTGACCAACCACTAACCATCAACTAAATCGTCAAGTGTTGATATCTCGGTAAAAACTGTAATTTAACCGAAGCTTATTTTCTAGCTTAGTTTCCCAGACTAAAGACTAAAATAAATCTAGAGGCAAATTTTAAGCCAAAGTGAGGTACTGATCATCAGTACTTATAAGATATAGAAGCAACATGGGATTCTTTGACTCTGAGATAGTTCAGCAAGAAGCAAAGCAGCTGTTTGAAGATTATCAAGCCCTAATCAAACTTGGCAACAATTACGGCAAGTTTGACCGCGAGGGTAAGAAGCTGTTTATTGAGCAAATGGAAGCGATGATGGAGCGTTATCGCGTCTTTATGAAGCGATTTGAGTTGTCAGAAGATTTTATGGCGCAAATGACTATTCAGCAGCTGAAAACTCAGCTCAGTCAGTTTGGCGTCACACCACAACAAATGTTCGATCAGATGAACATTACCCTAGAACGGATGAAAGCGGAACTAGAAAAACAGAACTGAAGATTAGGTGCTACAGGCTAGAAAATTTAAAATGAAAAATTTTTAATTTCTAAATTTTTAAAGATTTATCCCTAATCTCCAGTTCCTGGTTATTAACCTACTTTTTAGGGCGAGGGAACTTAGAAGGTGGCTTGAAGTACTCTACAGGTGTGTCTTTAAGTGCCTTGAGCATAAAATCACGCCAGACAGGAGCTACCATAGTCCCTCCTGTAGCACCAGTAGCCAATTGCCTATTATCGTCTCTACCCACCCAAACAGCAGTTGTCAGCTGGGGTACAGTTCCGACAAACCAAATATCTTTTTCTGAAGAAGTAGTTCCGGTCTTACCAGCCGCAGGACGGTCAATAGCTGCATTTTTCCCAGTACCATCAGTGATTACTGATTGCATCACATTGATTACTGCCGCTGCGGCCCATGGTTCTAGAACTAGCTGAGGCTTGGGAGTGTTATCTAACAAGACATTACCGCTACTATCGGTAACACGGACAATTACTGTCGTTGGTGACTGCCAGCCATAATTGGCAAAAGTAGCATAAGCACCTGCCATTTCCATAGGTGTCACCCCAATCGCACCAAGTGGTAAAGAAGTCACTGGTTCCATTGGACTCATAATTCCTAAGGTACGGCATGTCTCAACAACTTTGTTCATGCCTATAGCCTTGCCAACCTTGATGACTGGGACGTTACGAGACAGCTTCAAAGCTGTACGAATAGACATTGCCCCACTATAACCGCCATCGTAGTTGCGTGGACTATACCAACCACTACCATCACGGTAACTTACAGGAGTATCATAAACAACTGTATCAGGTGTAAATTTACCTGTGGCAAAAGCGGCATAATAAACAAAAGGTTTAAAAGAAGAGCCTGGTTGCCTATAAGCTTGGGTTGCACGGTTAAATTCACTAGTTTTGGAGTCTACACCACCCACCAATGCTTTCACATAATGGGTGCGGGGGTCGATCGCCACCAAAGCAATTTGATTTTTAGATAACCCTTGACTGCTTAGTCTTCTATGCCATTTACTGACAGTTTCTTCTGCCATTTCTTGAAACTTGGCATCTACTGTGGTTTGTACGCGCATTCCACCTTTTAACAAGGCTTCACGACCGAATTTCCTTGCTAGTTCTTGAGATACAGCGTTAGTAACATAAGGTAAGGCGCTACCTTGAAATGACCTAATTCTACCTAGTTTAATTTTTTCTTTTAAAGCGTTGTCATATTCTTTTTGGGTGATCCAGCCCAAAGTCAGCATTCGTCCTAAAACTTCCTTCTGCTGATATTTAGCTTTTTCCATGCTGACAAACGGGCTATATTCTTCTGGTGCTTGGATCAAGCCCGCCATCATTGCCGACTCACCTAAAGTTAAATACTCCGCCGACTTATTAAAATAGCTACGTGCTGCTGTTTGTACACCGTAGTTATTGTGACCCCAATATACTTGATTGAGGTACATTTCCAAAACTTGGTCTTTTGTAAGTATTTGTTCGAGACGAATTGCTAATACTGCCTCGGCTATTTTCCGGGTAAATTGACGTCTCTGGGACAAAAACAGATTTTTCACCAGCTGCATGGTAATGGTAGAACCACCCTCGCGCACTCCACCAGCTACCCAGTTGGTTACTACAGCACGTCCCACACCTTTAGGGTTAATGCCGTGATGAAAGTAAAAATCAGCGTCTTCGCTTGCTAGTACTGCACGTTTTAGTTGCGGCGAAATTTTATCTAGAGGCACAACTTCTCGGTTGGCTTCACCATGGATACTTGTTAATAACTTACCCTTGATGTCATAAATATAGGTAGTTTCTGAAGGAAAAAAACTACGTAGCTGTCTTACATCAGGCAAGTTGCGGAAACTAATGGCTAAACCAACTAATCCTCCGGCAACAATGGAACTCGCTAGCATGGTAATTGATAGCAGAGTACCGCCAGCTACCTGACCTACTCCTTTCAAAAACTCAACGCCAGATGAAGGGCTACCTTGGGATTGCTTATCTTCAAAAGTCCTAGATGACACGGCGTTCTCACTTCCTCACTTGTAAATATAACTATAATTTCTTTGGCGCAGCAAGACGGTTAAATTTTTGCAATTATATTAATTTGGCAGATATAAACAACGGAAGCATTGCTAGTGACTATAACCTACCCAACTTCCATATTGCAAAGTATAGATAACAGTCAAGATCCTAATAGTATGGTGCAGAACTTTTCTTGGTTACGTCGTGGCATTGTCGAAATTTTTCCCCAACCAGCTGATTCGGATACTGAATCTGAAAGTTTAGAAAAGCGCTTGGCCACAACCGACCGACCCTTGCGGATAAAGTTGGGCATTGACCCGACAGGGGCGGATATTCATCTCGGTCATAGCATACCAGTAAGGAAACTGCGAGCTTTTCAAGATGCTGGTCATACAGCAGTTTTGATCATTGGTGATTTCACGGCACGGATTGGCGACCCTACAGGTAAGTCAGATGTGCGCCGCCAACTTACACAACAAGAGGTCGAGGCAAACGCTCAGACCTATCTTGACCAAGTACGTCCCATACTAGATTTTGACACACCTGGCAGGTTAGAGGTGCGATATAACTCGCAATGGCTTTCCAAACTTGACTTAGGAAAAATTTTAGAGTTACTCTCAACCATGACTGTGGGACAAATGCTAGCAAAAGAAGGATTTGCTGAACGTTATAAAAAAGAGAATCCGATTTTTCTACATGAGTTCCTCTATCCGTTAATGCAGGGTTTTGATTCTGTGGCTGTGGAGGCTGATGTGGAGTTGGGTGGTACTGACCAGAAATTTAACATAGCAGTAGGACGAGATTTGCAACGTCATTTTGGACAAAAGCCTCAATTTGGTTTGCTACTCCCGCTTTTAATTGGCACAGATGGCGAGCAAAAAATGTCTAAGTCCTTAGGTAATTACGTAGGTTTACGAGAACATCCGACGCAAAAGTATCAAAAATTGCAAGGTATTCCAGACCACCTGCTAAAAGATTATTTTGAATTGTTGACGGATTTACCTCTAGACACACTACCAGAAAACCCACGCGATCGCCAAAAACTCCTCGCGCAAGAAATAGTCCGGCAGTATCACGGACAAGACGCCGTCAATAACATTGAAGCAGGAGACCTACCCGAATTTTCTCTATCCAAAGTAGAATTTCCGGCAAAATTGTCCTATATTCTCAATATTACTGACTTATGCAAAAGCGGTGGAGAAGGAAAGCGTAAAATTCAAGAAGGCGGCGTGCGACTAGATGGCGATCGCATTACCGATGTGGATACTTATTTTGAAACCGCTAGTCAATTGTACGGAAGAGTTTTGCAACTCGGAAAAAATAAGTTTGTCCGACTTGTTGAATGAAGGGGATCGGGGATTGGGGATTGGGGGACAAAACAAGTCAAAAATCAAAAGTCAAAAGTCAAAATTAAGAACTTTTGATTTGTTGCCCGATGCCCAATGCCCCATGCCCCATGCCCCATGCCCCATGCCCCATGCCCCATGCCCCATGCCCCATGCCCCATGCCCCATGCCCCATGCCCCATGCCCCATGCCCCATGCCCCATGCCCCATGCCCCATGCCCCATGCCCAATCCCCGATCCCTACACCAGTA
>NZ_JBHFLM010000107.1:0-1089 GCF_041928655.1 Pelatocladus sp. BLCC-F211
AATCCCACCTAAAACTTGGTTTCGTTACCCTAGCCTTAAAATTAGCCTGATAAATGGAGTTTTCAGTTGACCGAAACTTGGGTATTTATGGGGCTAAAAGAGTTGAAACCCTCGCGGCATATACTTGTGTGTACACCGTAGCTATTTTTCTACCTCATTTAGTCTTGTCTTTATTACTACTGGATATTGAACGTCTTCGACCCTTGGCACTTAGTCATGGAATTGACATTACTATTTCCAGGTGCAAGATATGAGTTGCGGGAGGGGTTATAACTTACGCAGCTACCAAACGCCGTAAAGATTCGGCGCGGCGTTTAGCAGTGGCATTTTTCGGATCATATTTGAGTGCTTCTTCGTAAGCTTGTAGTGCTTGAGCAGTTAAATTTTTACGCTCGTACGCATGAGCCAGATTATTTAATGCTGTGACATAATCAGGTTTAGTTTTCAGCGCTTCTTTGTATTGACGAATTGCTAAATCATACTGTTCTTGAGCAAAGTAAACGAAACCCAAGCCATTATAAATCACAGCAACATTTTCTTCTTCCTCTTCTTCTGCGGCTTTCAAAGCTTTTTGAAACAGAGTCACTGCTTGAGTATAAACTTTTTTTTCTGAATAAATACTAGCTAATTCGTAATACTCTTGAGCCGTTCCCTTTTCTTTTGCTAGCTTATTTCGTAAGCGTGAAAAATTTCTTTCTATCTTGCGATTTTTGAAAATCTGGGGAACAACATTGATAAAGGTGAATAAGAGAATACCCACCAAAATTGCAAGATAAATAACTGGTAAATTGTTATCCATTGCCTTTATTTAAAATATCTTCTTTATCTATTATCAACTTCTTCGCGAAGTAGAACAGCGGTAAATGTTTGTAGTAAGGACTTTAGTCCTTTCTTGAGGACTAAAGTCCTCACTACGAACTAGATTCCAATAATTTTACATTACTTCACATAAACCACGTCTACTTTGAGAACTGTAGTTTTGTAGGTTGGGTGTAGCGACAGCGAAACCCAACATTATAGTCTGGTTAATGTTGGGTTACACTCCGTTCCACCCAACCTACATAATGTCCTTTTTGAAAAACTCCTCTT